>NZ_DCLI01000069.1:0-16572 GCF_002320975.1 Clostridium sp. UBA1652 | reverse complement strand
TTGTAAAATTATTCAAGTGTTTTTGCACTATTATAGGTCTATTTATATTTTACATCATTTTACCATATATACACATTACAAATAATTATCTCTTTGATGATATTTTTAGGATAGCAGTTCTTCCTCCTAAAGATATTTATCTATTAATTTTTCATACCCATATAATAAAATACATCCAACTCCATAACACAATATATCTTTCCAATCAAATACTGAACCTATTACTATTCTAGCAAACCTATTATCCTGTAAGCCCAACATCTCAACTAATTTAAAGTATTGAAGTATCTCAACAAAAGCTGAAAATATAAATATGTACAAGGGCATTAGTGTAACCTTATAGGGTACAAATATTTTAATAAAACAATATAAGAGAACTACAACAAGTATATCTCCAACATAGGGCCTTATAAAATCATCATGAACATATGCCGCAATTAAAACTTCTGTTATAAAAAATATAATAAAAGCTACCAAATATTTAATTCTGCTATAAATAAATTTTTCTCTACTCATTTCTTTTACCCCATTAAGCCTATATAGCTAGACCACCTTACTTCCATGTATTTCATTAGCCCCTGTGTATTCTAATATTAAATCTCTGTTTTCTATATTTACACCTTTACCTGGCATAATAACAATTCTTCCATCTGCATAATCAACTAATTCTTTTAAAAAATCCTTGTTGCTAATTGCATCACCAGTTCCACCTTTAGTAAGAATTCTATCAACTTTAAGTTCTACAAGTTCATCAATTGCTGCTTTCTTATCTTCTATTTCATCAAAAGCCATATGAAAAGTAATTGACATAGGCTTAGCTATAGAAACTAGTTCTTTAATTATCTTTTTATCGATTTTAAAATCCTTAATTGCACCTATAACAACCCCATGGGCCCCTAAATCCTTTGCTATCTGAATATCATATTTCATTATTTCTAGTTCTTCATCATTATATGTAAAATCTCCACCTCGGGGTCTTATAATAACCATTACAGGAATGTTTAATTTCTCTACAGTCTTTTTTATGGTACCATAACTAGGAGTTGTTCCGTCCTCCATAAGATTATCACATAACTCTATTCTGTCAGCACCTTTTTCAAAAGCTAATAGCGCTTCTTTATAATTTCCAACACAAGCTTCATATATTTTCATTTTATCCCTCCAAAGTCCTATCTAAATCATATCTAATATTATAACATCTAAATCTCTAAAACAATAAAGGATTGTTATTATCCTAAATACATAATAACAATCCTAGTTCTTAACTTATTAAAAGGAAAATAACTCTTCCCTCACTTATATTATACCATATTAAAAATCTTAATATAAGACTTATACTGGCACATTTTTAGGAGTATCATAGAAAAGCTATCATACATTGAAAGGGGATTTTGAGATTGAAAAATAATTATGATCACTTAGGTTTCGAAAACAATCGCTTAAATCAAACTATATCAATAGCTGAAGAGCAACTCTCTTCCTTAAGAAAAAATAGTGAAAAGGTTCGTGAAGAAATACTTGAAGCTAAAAAACAGCTTAGGGAAGAAACAAATCACTCTTTATCTAACCTTTGGGTAAAGGATAATTTCTATGACCTTATAGAAATAGGACAATATGCAAAACCTATGTCTCACAAAATTTCTGAATATGAAGTGGAAGCTGCTAAAATAATGGCGTTAGAAAAACTGCTTAATTCTCCTTACTTTGCTCGTATTGATTTTAAATTTCAGGATGAAGATGAATATGAGAATATATATATTGGTCGTTCTTCTCTTATAGATGATGATTCAAGTGAAATTTATGTTTATGACTGGCGCTCCCCAATATCAAGTATATTTTATCGTTTTGGAATAGGTGAAGCCTTTTATGAAGCTCCATCTGGGAAAATAACAGGAGAAGTTAATCTAAAACGTCAATATGAAATAAATAAGGGTAAGTTAGAATACTTTTTTGATGCAGATATACAAATTATAGATGAATTTTTAAGAAAAATGTTATCTCAAAACACCTCCTCTAAAATGAAGACAATAGTTGAAACAATACAAAAAGATCAAGATATGATTATAAGAAATATGGAAATGGACTTAATGATGGTACAGGGAGTTGCAGGAAGCGGAAAAACTTCAGTTGCACTACATAGAGCAGCTTACCTTATGTATCAAGGGTTATCAGATAAGCTATCTTCTAATAACATACTAATTATTTCACCTAATACCTTATTTGAGCAATATATATCAAATGTACTTCCTGAGCTTGGTGAAAAGAACGTAAATTCTAAAACCTTTGAAGAATTAATTATCAATATTTTAAATGGTCCTAAAATAGAAACTAGGAATGAACTTTTAGAAACATTTCTTTCATCTAATGATAACTTAATAAAAAGCAGTATGGAATTTAAATGTTCTAGTGAGTTTGTTGAGATACTAAATCGCTTTATTAATGATTTGCCTAGAAGATGGATAGATTTTAAAGATGTTTATTATGATGGAAAACATATATCAAACAGACAACTATCAAAAAATAGAATACTAAATGAAAAAAGAGCAATAACTTTAAGTTCACGACTAAAACAATTGGAAGCATCAATTCTTGAAGAAGTTCATAAAAATCATAAAACCCACCTAGAAAAGTTAACAGACTTTGTAACGACTTATAAAGAACATTCATTTGAACTTGAAGAAACATCTCGTATGTTATCTATTTATGAGAGTACAAATTTAATTAAAGAAATACGAAAGTTTACTGAACTAAATCCTTTAGAATTATATAGAAAACTATTTACTAACAAAAGCTACTTTTATAGTTTATCAAAAGGTATGGATTTACCAGAAAATATTGAAGACATATTAGACTTTAGCTTTAAAAATCTTGATAATGATTTATTATCTTATGGTGATGCAGTAGCACTTTCCTTCTTAAATTTAAAATTAAATACAAACAATGGGTACAGTGAAATAAGACAGATAGTAATTGATGAAGCTCAGGATTATTATCCTATTCATTTTGAAATATTAAACTTACTGTTCCCAAAATCAAGATACACTATTTTAGGAGATATAAATCAAACCATTGGAAAACAAGAAAATTTATCCCTATATGAAAGAGTAAATAAAATATTATGTAAGAAAAAATCCAGCTTAATTACAATGGATAAAAGTTTCCGATCTACTAGTGAAATACTTGAATTTAGCAAGAAATTTCTTAATGATGACTTTAAAATCAATAGTTTTAGTAGAAAGGGTGAGGCCCCTATAGTTCATTCCTCTTCTACTTTAGCTGAACTTAAAGATAATATTATAAATGAAATTAAAACCTCTAGAGATAATAATTATAAGTCTATAGGGTTGATATGTAAAACTGAAAAAGAGGCATCCTCATTATATGAAAGCTTAAAAGATGAAATCCAAATAAAACTTATTAAAAGTGACAGCATGGCTACTTTAGATGGAACCTTTATAATTCCAATATATCTTTCTAAAGGTTTAGAGTTTGATTCTGTATTAATATTAAATACTGATAAAAATACCTATTACTCTAAAGATGATAAAAATCTCCTCTATATTGCATGCACTAGAGCCCTTCATAGACTTAGCTTATTCTATACTGGAGAAATGAGTCCCTTACTTTAATTACGCTAAAAATAAAAGGAGGAATACTATGATTTTTGAAAAAGTAGCTAAAATCATTGGTGAAGTTATTAATATTGACTACGAAGACATCACAGCTGATACTCAATTAACATCTGATCACGGAGTTGAACCAATCAGTATTGCAAAAATAGTTATTGAGTGTGAGAAAAAATTTAAAATAACTATTCATGATGAAGATGTTCATAAATTTAAAAGTATTAGTGATATTGTTAACTATATTGAAGATATATTAGATGAAGATTAACAAAAAAATTCATTAAAATAAAAGAAAGGAGTATATTAGATTTACTATTTAATCTAATATACTCCTAATTATTTTTCAGTTTTAGAAACAGAATAAAAAATGTCTGATATAACTTGTTGAACACTTCTCATTCCACATTGGTTTCTTTCATTACTTCCCCATATACGTCTGCAAGCTCTAAATTTACCTTTTCAATAAAGTCTCCCTCTATTTCTTTTTCCATAATACATTCCTGATTATCCACTAATCTTATAGGTAAATTTACTAAAAACTCGCTTCCCTCATTTATTTTACTGACTATTTGTATATCTCCTTCATGGAGTTCTACAAATGATTTTACAAGAGATAAGCCAATACCTGTTCCCTCATGATTTCTTCTTAAAGTCTTGTCCACTTGCATAAATCTTTCAAAAATTAACTCTAATTTATCTTCTGGTATTCCGATTCCATTATCCTTTACAGATATTATAATAGAATCCTCTGTATTTGATATAGATACGTATATTTTTCCTCCAGTATCCGTAAATTTTAATGCATTTGAAAGGAGGTTTAACATTATTCTTTCTATTTTGTTAGGATCAACTGCTACTATCTTTTCTTCCACATAGGTATCAAATATAAGCTCTATCCCCTTATTTTCTGCATAAGGTATTACAGACATCGTAATATTTTCAACATAGCTTATAATATCAACATTTTGTAGTTGAAGAGTTATAAAACCTGAATCTAACTTAGTTACATCTAATATGTTATTTATTAGTCTTGTAAGCCTATAGCAATTTTGCTTCATGCTCTTAAGATACGCTTTCTTTTTTGAGATTCCCATTGGTTCATCATTTTCAATATATATATTAAGCAATTGGACCGATGAAAATATTATATTTAAAGGTGTTTTAAACTCATGTGATATATTTGAAAAAAAGTCAGTGATGTATCTATTGTATTCTATTGTTTCATTTAATAAGGCAACATTTCTTTTTACATCTTCTTTTAACTCCTGAACCTGCTTTATTGGAGTAATATCCCTCATTGTGGTTAATATGGCTGCCTGCTTATCATATATACAGTAGGTAGATATATTGTGGAGGACATACTCTTCTCCTTCACTATTTTTTATAACTTCTTCAAAGGAAATATTCGTATACTTATTTAATAAGATTTCTTTATAATAGCTATTTGAAACCTTATCTTCTTTTTTATATCTTGAATCAATTACATACTCATATTTATTAGCACTATCATCCCCTTGATTAACCCCAAACAGATTTAATGCTTTTTCATTTAGAAATAGCACCCCTTTTTCATTATGAATAATGATAACCTCTGAAGAACTTTTAATTAATAAATCATAACAAGCTTCATTTTGTATCATCATATCCTCAATATAATTATGCTGCTTTAGTTGTATCTCTAATTCATCCTCTAACGCTTGTATCTGCTTTTGCTCTGATATCACATAATTACCTAATATCCAAGCTATTACTCCAAATATAACGCACATAAACAAATCATTTTCAAATCTGTAACTTTTAGTTATATCAGTAATATTATAAATTAAACTTAATCCCAAAACTATAAATGATGAAATTCCAGCTATTTTTAAACCATACCTTTTCCCAAAAGAAATTGTTGATGAAATAATAATAACCATAAACATAACCTTATACTCGCCACTGCTATTATTTTTATTTAATATCATTAAGGCAGTAGTAAATATTATAAAAATACTATCTTCAATAATCTGATTATGATAACTTTTTCTCTTTACTCCAATGTAAGAAAATAAAAATCTCAAAAAAAATCCTATTCCAATTGAAATAGGAATAATAGCCACCTTAAAGAAAGGTAGATACTCCATAACATTTATATCAACTAAATTTTTTTCAATATAACGTTTGTTACTATTTAATAATATAATAGCAATTAAAATAGTGTATTTTAAAACTGCTAATATAAGAATATTATTATTAGTATTTTTACTTTTTATATATTGCACTTTTTGACCTCGTAAAACTTTTTATTTTGCCAAAATTTATTATGTATTATATTATGTGGATAATATAGATGATTATAGCATACTTCGACATGTAGAAACAATATTTTGTATCTCCTGTACATTATAATATAGAAATAACTATACTTTTTTAATATTTAAAGAAAAAAGCTGTCCACCATTATTTAGTGCAACAGCTCTATCACTTACATATTATTATTTTATTTCTATAGTATAATCACAATTATAGCTTGACCCTTGTTCTAACGTGATTATCATTTCTTTATCTTTAAACTCACCAGTATACCCATCTGTATCTGCTATCCCATGCCAAGGTTCAATACATACAAAATCAGCAGTTTTTGCTTGCCATAACCCCATGTAGCTAAGATCATTATAAGATAGGGTTACAGTTTTATCTGAAGCTTTATTTTTTAAGGCAACTTGTTTTGAATTCATATTTTTAAATACAAGTGCACCATCTTTAAATAGTTCACGTGTTATCGGTAATATGTTGTTATTCTCTAATATAACTTCTGATTTATCATTGATTAATACGTTAGCATCATTCATGAATAATCTTTCAAGGGTTTCATTACATTCAAATTCAAGATAATAATCCTCAAATTTACTTTCTTTATCTAATGGACAATTAAATCCAGGGTGTGTTCCTATTTGGAAATACATCTCCTTATCATCTACATTCTCTACCTTATACTCTATATTAAGTTTGTTTCCATCAACAGTATATGTAATAAATAAATTAAATTTAAAAGGATACATCTTTAAAGTATCTTCGTTATAAGAAAGTTTATAAACAGCTTTTGTATCACTTTCTTCAACTAATTCAAATTCACTTTTTCTAGCAAAACCATGATTACCTAATTTGTATATTTCTCCGTCAACTTTTATTTCTCCATTATTCACTGCACATACATTTGGAAATAACACAGGAGCCTTACCATTCCAAAGCTTCTCATCTCCACTCCACATATACTCACAACCGTTTTCAAGTCTTTTAAAACTAACTACCTCAGCTCCTAATGTTTTAATTTCAGCAACTACTAAATCATTTTTTATAACTTTATTCATTTCATAGCTTCCTTTCTTCATTTAGACTTTGATAATATTTTATCAAAGTTTTAGTTAATAAGCAATAGAATGATTTTAAGGAAGACCCTAGCCTTCCTTAAATTTTACATAAGATATTCTTTAGAGTAACCTGTTTCCTTAAGTTTGCTATAAACATTAGATTTGTCTATGAGTATTGGATCTATAAGTATTGTTTGCACGTCTACCATTTCATTATTAACTATGTAATCATAGTTAATACTTTGTCCTTCTATTAAATTTATTGCAGATTCTATGGTTATCCGTCCCAATGTCATTGAATCATTAAGCAATGTCATAGCTTGGGTTCCTTCTAGAATTCTTTTTATAGCTTCTGGATCTGCATCTTGCCCTGTTACAATAACTTTTCCTTGTAAATTTTCTTCAGATAGAGCTTTAATCACCGCTTCAGCTATATTGTCTGTTGGAGCTAAAACCGCAACTATATTTTTGTCTTCAACTATTATTTTTTTTACTACATCATATGCCCGATCAGACATCCATCCTTTAACTGCTTCATCAGCAACAACTTTAACTTTTCTAGTATCAATAAGAGGCGTAATATACTCCATTGCACCTTTTTTTAATAATTCACCATTTGGACATCCATATAAAATAATGTATTTCCCTTCTGGAACTTTATTAATTAGAAATCCTCCTTGAAGTTGTCCTGCACGTAATATATTAAAACCTAAATACAAATCTACATGACAATTGTTAATAAGAGCATCCTGTGCTATTATTTTAATCCCAGCTTTATTTACTTCATCAAGTATTTCTTTTTCCCCTTTGTGATTTACAGACCCTAACACCAAAACATCTACCTTCTCTAAAATCATTCGTTTAATTATTGCTATCTCTTTATTTATATCAAAATCACTATACTCAATACTTATATCTACCCCTTTAAGTTTAGCTTCATGCTCCATTGCATATCTTATCTTGCTCCATCTAAACTTTTCTCCAGAAGGTAAAATCGCACCAATCTTTATACTTTTATCATGTCTTGCACTTACACAAAGAGGGGGATTAATCTCTAAAATACTTTTATCTACATATTTAACTGAGCAATAAAAAACTTCTGGTATTGACAAGTACATAAATATCCCCTTTTTTATTTATCTATTATTAAGATATTCTTTTTACTTATATATAAGTACATTTTTTATTACAATAACAAATCATTGCCTTTCTAGTTCATTAATTTTACTAAAGACATTCTCTTCATCTATAAGTATTGGATCAATTAGTACAGATATTACATCAGCTTTCCCGTTATTTATTATATAATCATAATTTATACTTTTTCCCTCAATTAAATTTATCGCTAAATCTATAGTTGTCTTCCCAAGCTTTACCGAATCATTTAATAATGTCATAGCTTGTGTTCCCTCAATAATCCTTTTTATTGCCTCAGGCTCTGCATCTTGTCCTGTTACAATAACTTTTCCTTGCATGTTTTCTTCTGTTAAAGCTTTAATCGCCCCTCCTGCAATTTTATCCACTGGAGCTAAAATCGCATCAATATTTTTATCTTTAGATATAATTTTTTTTATTATATTGTACCCATTCTCCGATAACCAGTTCTGAACTTCTTCATCTGCTAAAACTTGAATTTTACCTGTATAAACTAGTGGACTAATATATTCCATTGCACCTATTTTTAACACTTCGCCATTTGGTGAACCATGAAGTATAATATATCTTCCCTCTGGAACCTTTTTAGTAAGGAAACTTCCTTGAAGCTCACCTGCCTTAAGCATATTAAACCCTACAGATAAATCCACATGTGAATCATATATAAGCGAATCCATAGCAATTATTTTTATTCCAGCTTTATGCACCTCATTTAATATTTCATTACCGCCTTTAAGTTTTACAGCTGTTAATATTAAAATATCTATATGCTCTAATATAAATACTTTTATGATTTCTATTTCTTTATTTATATCCCAGTTACTAAATTCAACTCTTATTTTTATACCTTTGATATTAGCCTCTTTTTCCATAGAAGCTTTAGCTATATTCCATCTCTTTACTTCACTTGAAGGCAAAACTGCCCCTATTTTTATTTTTTTGTATTCATTTTCTCTTACGAAAAAAGAATAATTTATATCTAAAATATCTTGTTTTACATATCTAACTTTGCAATAAAATACCTCTGGTATAGATAAGTACATATATATCACCTTTTCTAATTATCTATTACTAGAATATTCCTTTAAGATGTATATATGTACATTTTTATCATCATAACTTTACTTAAATGATTATATTCTTCACTTTAGAGATTATGTTTTAGATAATATTATTACTCCTTTTTCTTGTGATTAGTAGTTTTGTACTTTTCCCCTTTATTATCATAAGTAGTCCACTCACCAATAGGTTCTCCATTTTCGAAATACCCTGAGCGTTTAATTGTACCATCTGGCCTATACCACTCCCAGTAACCATCTGGCTGATCATTTACCATCTTCCCTTTTGACCAAGGAGTTTTTCCATTAGCGTGATATTTTATTGTGTATCCATCTATAACTTCCATCTTCTTTTCTTTAACGCCATTAGCATGAACTAAATCACATTTTTCATTATCCATCTTACTTCACTCCTATATATAAATTTAAAACTTACATAATTATGTTTTTTTATGTTCAGATGTTAACATTTACCTATATCAATGTCAATGATATTCTCTACAAAACTTAATGTATTTAAACAACCTAAAGTGAACAAAAGAAGCCCTCTTTTATTCCGTAGAAACTTTATTTCAAGTCTCATTAACATCCTAAAAGAGCACTTCTTCTTTAAAACTTATATTCTATTTATAAAACTTTACTTTATCACCATCATTAAATAGCTCTATCTTGTTATATATAACCTTCTTCATTTCTTCAATACATGGAGGATATATTGCATTAGGTTCACGAGCACTTAAGTCTTCCTTTAATATTTCACGACATTTTCTGTAGAAAGCATCCTTAATATCACTTGAAATATTTATTTTACATACTCCAAGTTTTACTGATTCTGCTATCTCTTCGTCTGGATTAGCTGACCCTCCATGTAATACTAAAGGAATATCTACAACATCTCTTATTACCTTTAACAAATCTAGCTTAAGTTCAGGCTTCATATCCTTAGGATATATTCCATGACATGTCCCAATTGCTACTGCTAAAGTATCTACTTCAGTTCTTTCAACAAATTCTTTAGCTTTATCTGGATCCGTATAGATTATTTTTTCTGTTCCATATTCTCCACCATTACCTGTTGTTCCTATGGTTCCAAGTTCTGCTTCTACAGAAACATTAAGTGGATGCGCTACTTCTACTACTTTTTTAGTAAGTGCAATATTTTCTTCAAAAGATAGATGTGATGCATCAATCATAACTGATGTAAAACCACATCTTATAGCTCTTAAAATCTGTTCAAAACTTCCGCCATGATCTAAGTGTATAACCACTGGTACTTCTGACTTATAAGCTTCTTCTTTAACTGCTGCTATAAAACTATCCTCAATAAAAGATAATTCGTCTGGATGGATAGCAATAATAACTGGTGCCTTCTTTTCACTGCATGCCTCCATAACTCCCTTTAATATCATATTGCTGCTTGTATTAAAAGCTGGTACTGCAAATCCTTCTTTTTGTGCTACTTTTAATAGTTCTTTCATATTCATTAACATAATCCTTACTTCCTTTTCTTTTAATTTTTATTATTTGATCCTGATAATCTAATATAATCTCTTACAATTTGAATACTCTCATTTTCAACCCTATGCATCATCACATAATGATTTATATCTGGCTCATTTCCTAATATTGATTTAATTGCACTAACATTATAGTTCATGAAATCACAACCAACATTAATTTTATTTATTCCATTTTCAACTGATTTTAAGATATTGCTTTTCCCAGAACCAGATCCTCCATGAAGAACTAAAGGCATTTTTGTTAGCTCCTTTATGGTCCTTAGTCTGTTAAAGTCAAATTCTGGTACCATTCCATCAGGATAATTTCCATGAGATGTGCCAATTGATATTGCTAGAGCATCTATACCCGTTTCTTTTGCAAATTTTAATGCCTCCTCTGGGTCAGTATACATTTGCTCACTTGTATAAGCTTCCCCTTCAGTTCCACCTAAACATCCAATTTCCCCGTCAACACTTACGCCTTTTGGGTGAGCATAATTTACAACTTCTTTTGTCATCTCAATATTACCCTGAAGATTAAAACGTGAAGCATCTACCATTACTGAAGAAAATCCATCATCTATTGCTTTTTTTAGAAATAAGACTTCTTGTCCATGGTCAAAATTTAAGGCAACCTTAATATTAGTCCTTGCTGCTAGAGTTTTTACAATAGGTGTTATAAGCTCACTATCACAGTGATCTAAAAGATGTTCCTGAACAACATTTATTATTATTGGTGCATTTTCAAGTTCTGCTGCTTTTATTACAGCTCTTGCTGTTTCTAGATTAAAACAATTGATAGCCATAACTGCGTAATTTTCTTTATTTGCTTTATCTAGCATCTCTTTCATCGAAACATACATAAGCTTTCTCCTTTTGATTTAATTATTTTATCTCTATTCCAGATAAATCTACCTCTTCTTCCTCTTCATCTAGAATCAAGTCTTCCTTTGCATCCTTTTTAAGAACAACAAGTAATAATGCAGTTACTACAGATCCTACTGTTAATGCTATTAAAAAGCCTAAAGGATTTTGCATAGCTGGCACAATAAACATTCCACCTGAAGGCACTGGTGAACCTACATTTAAAAGCATTATTAGCATTCCACCAATAGCTGCCCCAAAAGAACAAGAGAATATTACTCTAAGTGGATCAACAGCTGCTATTGGTATAACACCTTCTGTAATCATACATATACCCATTGGAAAGGCTATTTTTATATTATCTGATTCCCCTTTAGTGTATCTTGATCTTCTTATAAGCCAAGATAAGGTAACTCCAAAAGGTGGAATCATGGATGCACATATTTTAATAGCTTCTGGACCATAAACCCCTTGAAGTAAAAGTCCATCTGCAAAAAGTGATGCCACTTTATTAACAGGTCCTCCAAAATCAAAGGCCGCCATAGCTCCCATAATTGCCCCAAACACAGCTTTTGATCCTCCCTGCATATTATTAAGCATGTTTGTTAATGAAGCTGATGCTGCAGCTATTGGTCTTCCTATAACAAAAAACATAATTAATCCTATAACAATAGAAGATAATAGCGGAATAATCATCATAGGTAATAACCCTTGAGCCCATCTAGGAACAATTAACTTTTCCTTTAAAAAATTTACAAAATAACCAGCAAGATATCCTCCAAGCATACCTCCAAGGAAACCAGCTCCCATTGCATTTGCTATCATACCCATTAAAAGTCCTGGAGCAATACCTGGTCTATCTGCTATAGAATATGCAATAGCTGCACCCATTACTGCTGGCAACAAACCCATACCAAAAACACCTAAAGATACCGCTGCCTGCCATACATTATAAGAACTCTTATAATCAGTAATTAATGAAGGATTTCCTCCAGCCAAGTTTCCAATAGCTATTAATAAACCAGATGCAACAACTAGTGGTAGCATGTATGATATACCTGTCATAGCATGTTTTTTCAATTGTAATTTCTTTAACATAAATTGTTCTCCCCTTTTTAAAATTATTAATTAGAGACCTAAATCTTTTTCAATTTTATTAAGAAGCGCTTTTGGAGATTTAATTACGATTTCTGTTGAAACATCAATAACTTTTTTGCCCTTAAACCTTTCCCTCCCTCCTACTTTAATATCTGCTGCAATTATTACTATATCTGCCTCTCTTATGTCTTTAGGTGTAAGTTCATCCTCTGTTCCAATTGTTCCTTGAGTTTCAATATGAACTTCATGACCTAAGGCCTTAGCCGCACGTATGAGTTTTTCTTTTGCTATATAAGTGTGAGCTATTCCTGATGTACAAGCTGCAATTCCAACTATTTTCATATACATTTCCCCTTTCTTATATTTAAACTTTAAATGACTTCCTCTTGCTTTGTGAATATTTCATATACATCTTCTGGAGTATTAGCCTTAAGTAGTGCTTCACAAGCTTCATCATCACCGAGTTTTGTAGCAACCTTTGACAGAAGCCTTACATGAGTGCTTGTCTTATCTTCTTCTGTTACTGCAAAAAGAATAATAAAATTAACAGGCTTATCATCTAAAGTCTCCCAAACTAAGTCGTTTTTTGTTTTCCCAAAAGCAATTGAAGTCCTACTTACAAACTGAGATTTTCCATGAGGTATAGCAATTCTATTACCTATACCTGTTGACCCTAAAGTTTCTCTGTAATATACATCATCCAAGAAAGCTTTTTTATCAGAAATTACATTTGTTTCATATAATAGATCAGTTAATTCTTTTAATGCCTCATCCTTAGTAGCTGCTTTCATATCTAGTTTTATTGTTTCTTTACGTATTACTTTAGATAAATCTACTTCCATTTTCATCTCACCTTTACCATTTAATTTGAAAAACTTGACTACATCTTTTTTCTTTATGCACTTTCTTAAATAACTCCCATAATCATCATTAATATTGAAATTAACGGCTTCTTTTATTATTTCAGTCATAACCTTTACACTGTCCATAAGTATATAAAAAGCTAACTGTTTTTTATCTTTTTCAATATCATTTATACAAAGAGCTAATTTATCTTCCTTTTCACAAAAACTTATATAAATTTTTAGATTATCACTTATATCTATCTCATTAAATTTAACAGCTCTCTTTAAACTTCTTTTGATGCTACTTGTAACCTCCTTCTCTGACTTATTAAAATATATAAAATCCTCACACAGATAGCTGCCTATATAAGGAGTTTTTGTAGATATTTCTCCCTTAACTTCTTTAATATTACTAAGGAAATCAGATATATTTTTTATATCTTTTTCACTTAAGAATGCTGATACAAGTAAACAAGGTTTATCTTTTAAATCTAGAGGTACTGTGGTTATAATAAGGTCTATGTTTTGGATATTTTGACTCTTAATCCTCTCAGAAGATATACTCTCAACAATCTCAAAGTCTGGGAAATACCTTTTAAGTTTTGTACTTAATAGCTTTGATGTACCATATCCACTATGGCAAACAATCAACACTTTTTTCTTTATATGATGATTCTCAAGCCCCAGCTGATAATACAAAGCTAAATAACCAATCTCATCTATAGGAATTTCCTTTTGCTTTAATTTAAAGGAAGCCATCATAGAAGAAGCCTTGCATACATTTAAAAGTAGAGGATACTGCGTCTTAATATCTTTAATAAGAGGATTAGAAATTTGTATGTCATATTCGATTCTATTTAACATTGCCCTTATATGAAGCAGAAGCTTCTCCATTATTTTTGGATCCTGTCTTATATTCACATTAAGTATTTTCTCTAAACTGTCTGTAACAATATCTCTAAAACTTATAGTCATAGAGCTAAACTTGTCTAAATCCTTATAATCCTCACTTATTTCCTCCTTTATTAATCCAAAGGAGACAAAATACTTATATAGGTAATAAACCTCAGCTTCATCAAGATTCATATTAAAATCCTTATTTATTTTGCTTATACATAAAGTAGCCTCTTCATATTCTTTTTTATACTTAAGATTTTGAACCTTATCCTTTGAGAATTTAGACTTACCCTTCGCTCCTCTTTCCATAGAAATTAACATATGAGTAAGTAAGTTGATATAATAAGGATCATCGATTATACAGCTATACTTTTTCTCCAAATCCAGTAGTAACCTATTAACATATATTATCTTGTCATTCTCAAATAACTCTGAAAGCCCATTTAATGTAACCCCATCTAGACGGGTAACTAACTCCTCAATAGTTCTATCATTTCTTCCAACCTTAGAATACTCAAACAAAAAAGATGCAATAGCCCTACGTATATTCATTTCATCACCAATAACTTGGGTGCCCTCAACAGTTTTTTCAAGAGCTAAATCAAATGAAAATAACCACTCTTCTATATATTTAAAATCATTTATTATACTGGTTTTACTTACATAATACTTATCTGAAAGTTTTTGAATTGAAGTTTTATTATGAGAATCCATAAGCATAGTCTTAATGATATCTATTCTTCTATCATTAACAGATATTTTAGGATCCTTATCTTCTTGAATATGGAGATTATTTTGAATAATTAACTTAGCATTCCAAACATCTTCTATCATCACACCTAAACTATGCTTTCTATTTAGCCTTATATTGAATTTATTTAGGTAATCTTCTATTATCATTAGGTCTTTTTTTAATGTCTTATCAGAAACAGATAACATCTCTGAATACCACTTAATTGTTCTATAATCTTTTTCATTAAGTAATAAATTAATAAACTCAATCTGTCTTGCATTTAGATTATTCATATTGTCCTCCTTTCATTTTTTCTTCTGCTTATTCCCTATGTGTATACGATAACACGTCACCTCCCTTTGTAAAATTACAAATAACTTCCACTAAAAATGGAATTATTGTATCAACCACGAGTACAACATAGCCTACACGCCATTTATATTGCTATAGATAGATTATACTTTGGTTTGATGATTTAAAAAAAGAAAAAAGTGCAACTAAAAGTTTAACTTTTAATCACACTTATTCTATCCAATCATTCATATTCTGTTTTATAAACTCAATTTCTTCAACATAAAACTCTTGATGACCTTCATTTTTCATTTTAATGAATTCCATATTTCCTTTTCGGCATTCGCTATTAAATAATTCTATTAACGATTCCAACCTTAAAATCACATTTTCTAAAATATCTTTAACTTCATAATCTCCATATGAATCTGCAAACTTTTTAATTAAAACTTTTCGTTCCTCACTATCGCACTCTCTCGTATAATCTCTATAGTCATTTTTATAAGGAACATATACTTTTTTACTTAATGGTACAAATCTATAAACAGCATAAGCTATGTCCCATATTCTTGGAGCAGGACACGCTGTATCAAAATCTATAATTCCTACTGGAGCATTATTTAAAAATGTAATATTATATGGTGCAATATCATTATGGCAGATTACTTCTTTAGCTAAACTTCCTTTGTACTCTAAAAACCATTCATCTTCTTCACCATAATGAAAGTCTAATGTCGCATCATGGTATTCCTTGAGCATATTTGCTATTAATTTAATGTTTTTTATCTTGTATACAAGAGCCTCTATATATGGATAATTCTCAACAGTATTACCTTCCATAAATGTTAAAATCTCTTGATTTTTTTCATAGTCTATTCCTAAAAAGCGTGGTACAAAGTTAATCTTTTTATTTTCTAAATGTCTTAATAATTTATGAATGGTTTTACTGTAGGGCTTTAAATTTCTATAAATATTATTTCCATCATAAAATACCTCTGACATG
The DNA here is from genome assembly GCF_002320975.1 of Clostridium sp. UBA1652. Classification (NCBI taxonomy): domain Bacteria; kingdom Bacillati; phylum Bacillota; class Clostridia; order Eubacteriales; family Clostridiaceae; genus Clostridium; species Clostridium sp. UBA1652. The sequence continues at coordinate 150 of NZ_DCLI01000069.1, read as the reverse complement.
TTTCCATTTTCAAACTTTAAAATTTAAATCTCCCTCCCTAAACTCTTTTTAATAAATTATAAATAAAGAAGTTCATTTATTTGTGATATGGTTCTCCGTAACAGTTATGCCGTAGACTAATTATAATATGGGAGTGTCGCAAAATGATTA
>NZ_DCLI01000068.1:0-15708 GCF_002320975.1 Clostridium sp. UBA1652 | reverse complement strand
ATTTTTGGGGGTATAGCTCAGCTGGGAGAGCACCTGCCTTGCACGCAGGGGGTCAAGAGTTCGAATCTCTTTATCTCCACCAATGAAAAGCTATGAACAATTGTTCATAGCTTTTTTTGTAATATAAAGGTTAAGGAGGATTGTTTAGAGATGCTATATAGAATAAAACAATTTATATGGGCAGTTGAATCTTTATATAAATCATTAGATGATAAGTACATAAAAAAGTATTTAGATGAAGATGAGATACAACTATTCTCTCTTTTAAAGAAAACGGATAAACATCATTGTGTTAGAGTATCAAAGGATATTCTAAAGCATATAGAGAATTTAAATAATATATCAGAAGTAAATGACGAAGTTTCTGTAGATATTGATGTTGATAAAGATAGAATATTAAAGTTAGCGCTACTTCATGATATAGGAAAAATAAAAAGACCTCTTAATGTAATTGAAAAATCTGTAATTGTTATATTTGATAAAATAACTAAAGGAAAAATAAAAAAGTATGATAATATAAAAAGTATAGATATATATTATAATCATCCTAAAATAGGATCAGACATATTGAGGAAAAGTTCAAAATATGATGATGAGTTTTTAGAGATAATAGAGAACCATCACATAAAAAAAGATACTTCTAATAAGTTACTAGAGATAGTACAATATTATGATAATAAAAATTAGTATTTAATATGGGGTGAATTAATGAACAGTTTAATTAGGAGAAAAGAGATTATAAGTCATATAGCTAAAATACATAGGCCAATTAAAGGTGTAGAATTGGCTAATATTTTTGGCGTAACTAGACAGGTTATAGTTAAAGACATAGCCATTATAAGAGCAGCAGGCGTTAATATAATAGCTACTCCTGAAGGTTATATGATAACAAAAGAAGAATCAAGATATAAGAAAGTTTTAGCTTTAGCTCATAAAGAAGAAGAAATGGTAAGTGAACTAGAAATAGTTATAAAGTTTGGTGGAATAATTGAAGATGTTATAATAGAACATCCTATATATGGCGAAATAAAAGCAAATTTAATGATCAGAAATTTGAATGATTTAGATAATTTTATAGATTTATATAAAAAGAATAAAGCTAGACCCTTATCAGCATTGACTGAAGGGATTCATCTTCATACCATATCTACTGATAATGAAAAAGATATGCAACTAATAATAGAAAACCTAGAAAAGGCTGGATATATATTAAAAGATTAGCGGGGGTAAGGAGATGAAGAAAAAACAGTTTTTGATACTAATAGGGATTTTGTTTATGATATTAGCCTTAATAATATCGTCAACAAAGCTTATTATAGATATTGAATGGTTTCAAGAAGTAGGTTATATAAAGGTGTATCTTACAAAAATGCTAGCAGTATTAAAGCTTATGGGACCCTTATTCCTATCATGTTTTGTATTAATATATCTATTGAGCAAAAGTATATTAATAAGCATAGAGAAAGAATTTAAATCTGAGAGTTTATTTAAATTGAGAAAAGCTGTATTAGTTTTTAATATAATAATCTCCTTTATTATATCTATAAATGCTTCTATGAAATATTGGTATAATATATTATTATTTACTAATTCAAATCTTTTTAATTATAAAGATCCTATCTTTAATATAGATGCATCTTTTTATATATTTAAATTACCATTAATAGATATAATTTATAATTTTTTTAAAGATATTTTATTTATTGCTTTAATCATAACAATAGGGATTTATGTATTTATTAGTTTAAAGAAATATGCTATAAATAAAAATTATATGAAATTTAGTCAGCATTTAAAAGAATTTAAAGAAATATTAGGTAAACAAGCAGCTACTTTAGTATCTATGCTTATATTTCTTATAGGAATAGGATATATATTGAAAAGCTTCTATATATTATATAGTAATAATGGAGGATCATTTGGTGCTAGTTTTACAGATATAAATATAACACTAAATTTTTATAAAGTAATAATAATAGTTTCAATAATATCATCAATTATCGCATTTATTATGCTAAGAAGAAATAAATTTAAGCCACTGATATTTTTTACAGGAATAATATTGTTTTTAATAATAATACAGCCACTAATATATAATATTGTGTATAAATTCTTTGTAAAACCTAATGAAATAGAATATGAAAGCCCTTATATATCTTATAACATAGATGCAACCAATGAAGGGTTTAATATAAATAATATAGAAGAAAAAGATTTTGATCCAGGAATGGATTTAAACAGTACTAAAATAAAAAATAATAAACAAATAATATCAAATCTTAAAGTAAACTCTCCAGGACCAGTTTTAAACTTTTATAATCAAGTGCAAGAAATAAGAAGTTATTATAAATTTTTAGATATAGATACAGATCGCTATATTATAGATGGCAAATACACACAAGTATTTTTGGCACCAAGAGAGATAGAAACATCAGCCATAGATAATTGGCAGAGTAATCACATGGTATACACACATGGATATGGAGTGGTTATGAGTAAAGTAAATAAGGTTACAGATGAGGGGCAACCAGATTTTTTGATGAAAAATTTGCCCACTGAAAATCTTACTAATATATATTTGAAAAATCCTAGAATCTATTTTGGTGAAGTTACAAATGATTATGCAATAGTAAATACCTCAAGTGGTGAATTGGATTACCCTAAAGAAAATGGAGATACTAACTATAAGTATGATGATAAAGGTGGCATAAAATTAAGCCTATTTAATAGAATATTATTTAGTTTAAGAGAGCAAAATTTTAAAATTTTATTCTCTGGAAATATTACAAACGAAAGCAAGATTTTAATTAATAGAAATATATTAGAGAGAGTAAAAAAGATAGCTCCTTTTTTAGAATATGATGAAGATCCTTATATGGTAATAAATGAAGGCAAGTTATATTGGGTTATTGATGGATATACAACTGCTAATAATTTTCCTTACTCTCAGCCATATGGAGGAATAAATTATATTAGAAATTCATTTAAAGTTGTTATAGATGCTTCATCAGGAGAAACTAATTATTATATTGTAGATGAAAAAGATCCTATAGTTTTAGGATATTCTAAAATATTTAGAGGATTATTTAAAAATAAAGAAGAAATTCCTTCAGGATTACAAAGTCATTTTAAATATCCTAAGAAGATATTTGATATTCAAAGCAACGTGTTATCAACCTATCATATAAAAGACCCTAAAGAGTTTTTTACTTTAGAAGATGTATGGGAAGTTTCTAGTAATAGCTCGGATGCTAAAGAAAGCTTAAATAATAATGAAGGTTTATATCTTGTGACACAATTGCCTGGAGAGAAAAATGAAGAAATGGTATTATTCAATTACTTTAATATGAAAAGTAAGAAGAATATGATTTCTATGTTAGGTGCAAGAATGGATGGAGAAAATTATGGAAAATTAGTATTATTTAAATTTTCACCTGAAAAAACTATCTATGGACCATACTTATTTAGAAATCAGATACTACAAGATCCATATATTTCGCAGGAGATTTCTTTATGGGAAGGTAAAGGTTCTAAAGTTGAATATGGTGAGACCGTAATATTACCTATAGAAAATTCCCTTATATATATGCTTCCAATTTATCTTAAGGCAGATGTAGAAAAAACTATACCAGAAATGAAGAGAATTATTTTATCAGATGGTAAAAAAATAGTTATGGAAGAAAATTTAAATAAAGCATTAGAAAGCTTATTTAATTATAAAGAAAAAATAATAAATGAAAATACTATAAATGAAGAACAAAGAGAAACTAATATAGAGATTCAAGATTTATATAATAAAGCAATTGAATCGCAAACAAAAGGAAATTGGGCTGAATATGGAGAATATATAAAGAAGCTAGGAGAAGCCATAGAAAAGTTAAATAAGTAATAAACAAAAAGGGAAAAGTTGAGGTTAGATTTATGGATTACGACATACTTATATTAGGTGGTGGTGTAATAGGATGTGCCGCTGCCTATGAGTTATCTAAATATAACTTAAATATAGCTCTAATAGAAAGAGATTATGATATAGCTGATGATTTATCATCAGTTCATACAGCTATAGTTTATGACGGATCAGAGGCATCTAATAATCTCATGTCATCATTAGAATACATGGGGAATGAATTAATTGAAGAAATAGCATTAAAATTTGATGTTCCTTTTAAAAGAATAGGATCTATGAGAATTGCTCAAACAGATAAGTCAGTAGAAAAATTAAATAAGATATACGATAGGGCAATAAAAAGAGGAATAAAGGATATACATTTAATAGAAGAGGAACATGCTAAAGAATTAAACGGTAATTTGAAGGTTCCTATAAAAAAGGCATTATATTCTCAAAATACAGCAATAATAAGTCCTTATGACTTAGCATTAGCTTACGCTGAAGTAGCTGCCGATAATGGTGTTTTTTTTAGGTTAGAGGAAACAGTACTAAATATTCAAAAAGCAGCTAAAGGATTTAGAGTAACTACAAATAAAAATAAATTTAACTGTAGAGTAGTTATTAATACAATACCTAGTGAACAATATGATTTAAATTATAATACTAATGCTGAAGAGAAAAGAAAAGATAAGAAATTGTATTATCTCTTATTAGATCATGATTTTAAGGATACTGTTAATAGTTTAGTGATAAATGAGTTAGATACTAATGGTTTTATATTTCAAACGCCTACCTTTTCATCAGGAACACTTATAGCAGTGAAAAGTGATGTTACTTTAACTTTAGATGAAATAATAAAAACATCCAATACTATATTACCTAATTTATCTAAAAAGGATGTAAATCATATGTTTTCTGATGAATTTAATGTAGATTCAATGCTTATAGATGAAAGTGAAATATCTAAAGGATATATAAGTGTTACAGGAAATCATTATGGTGAAGTTACTATAGCTCCAGCTTTATCTCAGATGTTATGTGAGACTATAGTAAATAATCTAAAATGTTCTTTAAAGAAAAATTTTGTAGATAAAAGAAGAGATTATTATAGATTTAAAGATTTATCAAACAAAGAACGCAATGAAATAATAAAGTTAGAACCTAGATACGGGAAGATAATTTGTTTATGTAATATGATTTCTGAAGGTGAAATAGTTGATTCTATTAGAAGACCTTTAGGTGCAAGGACAGTAGAGGGTGTTAAGAGAAGAACTGGAGCTACATTTGGTAATTGCCATGGTTCATATTGTATAAATAAAGTAATAGATATACTTTCTAAAGAATTAAATAAAAAATCAACAGAAATAGTTAAGGATTCTAAAGGGTCAAGGGTTCTAGCAGCTAGGATTAAAGAATTTGATGGGGTGTAAATATGGGAAGAAAAGATATATTTACAAGTGTGGTAAGAACTAAAGGTAGTAGTAAATATAAGGTTATACCAGTTAAAAGTACAGAAGAGATAGATGTAGATCTTTGGAAAGAATTTTCTAAAGTATTAAGTAGGCTTTATATAAGTGTTCCAATAAAAATTGGAGATATTATATGTTCAAATATATTAAATACTGGAGTAGATATTATATGTACCAGAGATATAAGTGAATAATAAAATAAAAACGTTCAAATGAAACTTTTAATAAGTCATTTGAGCGTTTTTATTTTAATAAATGGGAGAAAAGGCCTAAACAAGAGGTTTACAAAGGGTGGGAAAAGTTTCGTGTTTTGGGAAATTGGACACTATAGGACTTTAGTACCATAAGAGGCAAATTCCATTGAAAACGATACTATAAGATGATATAACTTTAATTGTAAAAGTTATCAAAAAATTAAGGGAGGTAATTAAAATGATGCAAAAAATTCAACGCTTTGGTGCAGCGATGTTTGTTCCGGTATTATTCTTTGCTTTTTATGGTGTGACAGTTGGATTATCAATATTATTTCTAAATACAGAGATTGTTGGCTCTATAGCTAATAAAGGAACAGTGTGGTATAACATATGGTATGTTATTCAGCAAGGTGCATGGACAGTATTTAATCAACTACCATTATTATTCGTAGTAGGTCTACCAATTGCACTATCTAAGAAAGCTCAAGCTCGTGCATGTTTAGAATCTTTAGTTATATACTTAACCTTCAATTACTTTATTAATGCAATACTTACTATTTCAGGTTCAACTTTCGGAGTGAATTTCGACGCTGCACCAGGAGTTACAGATGGTGTTTCGAGTGGACTAGCTTTAATAGCAGGAATTAAAACTCTAGATACTGGTATGATAGGAGCAATATTAATAGCTGGTATATCAGTTTATCTTCATGGTAAGTTTTTTGAAAAGAAATTACCAGATTTTTTAGGTATATTCCAAGGATCAGTATTCGTAGCACTTATAGGATTTTTCATCATGATTCCTATTGCACTAATAATGTGTTTTGTTTGGCCTAAAGTTCAATTAGGAATAGGATCACTTCAATCATTCTTAGCATCTTCAGGGGTGGCTGGAGTATGGATATATACATTCTTAGAACGTATATTAATTCCAACAGGATTGCATCACTTTATATATGGACCATTCATATTTGGACCAGCAGTTGTAGAAAATGGTATAGCAGCTTATTGGGCACAGAATTTCTCAGATTTTGCAACATCAGCTCAATCATTAAGAGAACTATTTCCAGCAGGAGGCTTTGCACTTCATGGGTCTTCTAAAATATTCGGAAGCACAGGTATAGCATTAGCTATTTATGCAACAGCTAAACCTGAAAAGAAAAAAGTAGTGGCTGGATTATTAATACCAGCAACATTAACAGCTATTGTAGCAGGTATAACAGAACCACTTGAATTTACTTTCTTATTTGTAGCACCTGTATTATTTGGTGTACATGCTGTGTTAGCAGCAAGTTTAGCAGCAGTTTCTTATGCATTTGGTGTATCTGGTAACTTTGGAGGAGGATTAATTGAGTGGATATCATTAAACTGGTTACCTTTATTTAAATACCATTCAGGAACTTATATAACACAAATAGTTATAGGATTAATCTTCACAGCTATATATTTCTTTGTATTTAGATTTCTTATACTAAAATTCAATTTCTTAACACCAGGTCGTGAGGCAGATGATGAAGAGGCAAAATTATATACTAAAGCTGACTATAAAGACAAGAAAGCTAATGTAGGTAATAGCGGAAAAGCAGCTAGCTTCTTAGAAGCTCTTGGAGGAAGTGAGAATATTCAGGATGTAACTAACTGTGCCACAAGACTTCGTGTAACAGTAAAAGATGAAACAAAATTAGCTTCTGATAAAATATTTAAAGAAGCTGGTGCCCATGGAGTAGTTAGAAAGGGAAAAGCCATTCAAGTTATTGTTGGTTTATCAGTACCTCAGGTAAGAGAAGAATTTGAGGCTCTAGTATCTAACGATACATTAAATATATAAAATTTAAGGAGGAACAATCATGAAAAAATTTTCAGTAGTAGTAGCAGGTGGAGGAAGTACTTTTACTCCAGGAATAGTATTAATGTTATTAGACAACTTAGATAAGTTTCCACTAAGAAAACTTAAATTCTATGATAACGATGGAGATAGACAAGCAACTATAGCAGGAGCCTGTGAGATAATACTAAAAGAAAAAGCGCCAGAAATAGAGTTCTTAGCAACAACAGATCCAGAAGAGGCTTTTACAGATGTAGATTTTGTAATGGCACATATAAGAGTAGGTAAATACGCAATGCGTGAATTAGATGAAAAAATTCCATTAAAGCATGGAGTAGTAGGACAAGAAACTTGTGGACCAGGGGGAATGGCTTATGGTATGAGATCTATAGGAGGAGTACTTGAAATACTTGATTATATGGAAAAGTATTCTCCTAATGCTTGGATGTTAAATTACTCAAATCCAGCAGCAATAGTAGCAGAAGCTACTCGTAGATTGAGACCTACATCAAAAATATTAAATATCTGCGATATGCCAATAGGAATAGAGACAAGAATGGCAGAAATATTAGGACTTAAATCAAGAAAAGAAATGTCAGTAAGATATTATGGACTTAATCATTTTGGATGGTGGTCAGATATTCGTGATAAAGAAGGTAGTGATTTAATGCCTAGGCTTAAGGAACATGTAGCTAAATATGGATATGTAGCAGTAAAAGGAGATAGTCAGCATACTGATGCAAGCTGGAATGATACCTTTGCTAAGGCTAAAGATGTATATGCAACAGATCCAAGTACGCTACCCAATACTTATTTAAAATACTATCTATTCCCAGACTATGTAGTTGAACATTCAGATAAAGAATATACAAGAGCAAACGAAGTTATGGACGGACGTGAAAAGTTTGTATTTGGTGAATGTAAAAAAGTTATAGAAAATCAATCGACAGCAGGATGTGCTATGGAAATTGATGAGCATGCCTCATATATAGTTGATTTAGCTAGAGCTATAGCATATAACACTCATGAAAGAATGCTGTTAATAGTTCCTAATGAAGGGGCAATAGAAAACTTCGATCCAACTGCTATGGTTGAAATACCTTGTATAGTAGGTAGTAATGGACCAGAACCACTTTCAATAGGAAAAATACCACAATTCCAAAAAGGATTAATGGAACAGCAGGTGTCTGTAGAGAAGTTAGTAGTTGAGGCATGGGCTGAAAAATCTTATCAAAAATTATGGCAAGCTATGACACTTTCTAAAACAGTTCCTAGCGCTAAAGTAGCAAAAGAAATACTAGATGACTTAATTGAAGTCAATAAAGATTACTGGCCAGAATTAAAATAAGGATAAAAATTAAAGGAATAAGGAATGTTTTCCTTGTTCCTTTTGTATATTAAGGAGGAATAATATGTTTGGATTTAAGAAAAAAGAAGTAGCAATATATTCACCCACTAAGGGTAAAATAGTTAATTTAGAAAAGGTTCCAGATGAAATGTTCTCAAAAAAGATGTTAGGAGATGGAGCTGCTGTAGAAATAGAAGATGACATTATACATGCACCTCAAGATGGAGTAATAAGAGCCTTATTCCCAACTAAACATGCTTTTGTGCTAGAAACAAAAGAAGGAATAGAAATATTAGTTCATATAGGTTTAGATACAGTAGATTTAGATGGTGAGGGTTTTGAAGCTATTGTGGATATTGACAGTAAAGTTAAAGCTGGAGATCCAATAATTAAAGTTGACAGAAAGTTAATAGAATCAAAGGGATTTAACTTAATTACTATGGTAATAGTAACTAATATAGAAAAAGTAAAGAATATAAATATAAATTCAAATATAATTGGGGATATAGGAGTAGAAATGGTGACATGTAAAATATAGGTATTTAAAAAATATCCCTAAAACTTTATAATATTAATAGATAGTGGTATTAAATAGATAAGCTTTAGGGGGAAAAAGCATGAAGTTTGAAGAAGTAGTAAATGAACACTATGATAGTTTAAATGAAAGTGAATTACACATATTAAGTTATATAATGAATAATAAAGAACAAAGCTCAAATTTAAGTATAAATGAGCTTGCTCAAAAATGTAATGTATCAAAATCTTCATTATTGAGATTTACACAAAAATTAGGTTTTAGCGGGTATAGTGAATTTAAATTTTATATAAAATGGGAGAAGGAGGAGAAACAGTCTAATATAGATGAAAGAAATATAACTGAATCATTAATTGGGGATTTAGAATCAACATTAAAACATATAAATTTAAAGCAAATAGATGAAATATGTGATGTATTATATAAATCAAGACGTGTATTTTTATATGGAACAGGATATTCACAGATGAATGTAGTTAAAGAAATACAAAGAAATTTTATGGCAATAAATGAGTATTTTTATATAATACATGATAATGATCAAATAGAGTCTATAGTTGAAGATTTAACTTCTGAGGATGTAGTAATAATAATATCCTTATCAGGTAACTCAAAAGCATTATTTCCTGTCATGAAAAAGTTAAATGCTAAAAAAGTAAAGGTTGTATCTATGACAAATTTAGAGGCAAATTACTTATCTAGTATGGCAGCTTATAATTTATATGTCACAGTATCTAGAGTGAAAACTAAGATTAGAGAGTTAGTTACTTTTATTCCATTTTATATAATTGGAGAAGTTTTATGCAGACAGTATCTAATATATAAGTTGAAAAAAAGTAATAATGATAAAGAACATTTGAAAGAAGATGAACTAAAAATATAAATTTATATTGACATAATTATTATTTTTGGTAAAATAGTCTGTGTGAGACTTGGAGAGATGGTCGAGTTGGTTTAAGGCACCGGTCTTGAAAACCGGCGTACGTGTAAGCGTACCGTGGGTTCGAATCCCACTTTCTCCGCCAAAAAGTTAGCTAAGATTTTAGCTAACTTTTTTATTTTATGTAAGATAAAACATCTAGAAGAATTTCTAGATGTTTTTTTATGATATAATCTTTTTAAGATTATAAGGAGGATTTATGTGGAATAAGAAATTATTAACAGTAATTAGATATTCATTGCTACTTATTATCATTGCAAGTATAGTAATGCATAAAAATGATATAGATAAAATCGAAATAGTTTTTGTCCTTACATTTATAATAAACAATCAACTAAGGTTCTTTTCGTTGGATAAGATAAGTTATAGATGCCTGTCTTTTATCGTAGAATTAGCTATGATAATATTTTGCTACAAATATATAGGTGGATATCTGTTCGCATATCTTGTATTAGTAGCGTTGGATAGTAACATACTCTTTAAGAACCCAATAAAAACTATACTAAATGTATTAATAACATTTGAAGGAATAATGTTATCTTTAAAAGATCCATTAGATACTCAGATAATGAATATGAGTATAGTTATAATATTAATCTTAATATTATATTTTATAAATGATGAATATAATAAGAAAATAGAGGCACAGGAATTATATGATAAGCTTAGAATATCGGAAGATAAGCTTAAAAAGGCTAATAATGATTTAGAGATGTATGCAAGTTCAATTGAGGAAATAACTCTGTTAAGAGAAAGAAATAGGCTGTCTAGAGAAATACATGACAGTGTAGGGCATGCTCTATCTACAATTATTATACAATTAGGTGCTATTGAGAAAGTAGTAGATAAAAACCCTACTGGAGGAAAACAGTTAGCAGCTAATCTTAGAGAATTTACTCAAAAAAGTCTAAATGATGTGAGAAGTGCAGTAAGAGAAATAAAACCTAAAGAATTTGAAAATTATGAAGGAATCATAATCATTGATGAGTTAATAAATAAATTTAAAAAACTTACAGGAGTAGATGTAAGATTATCATTTACAAAGGAAAAGTGGGCATTAAATTCAGATCAAACCTTCGTAATATATAGAATAATACAAGAATTTTTATCTAATTCATTAAGACATGGGAAATCCACTGTAATAAAAATAACAATGGCATTTAACGAATATAGTTTAATAGTGGCATTAAAGGATAATGGAATAGGTAAAGATAAGGTAATTGAAGGGCTAGGTCTACGAAGCATGAGAGAAAGAGTTGAGGAACTAGGTGGTTCCTTTGACTATTATACAAAACCTAATGATGGATTTTTAGTAAGAATAGAATTAGATAAAAAAGAAAAATTAAAAATCTATTCACAGGAGGAAATTTAGTGGATAAGATAAAGATAATATTAGTAGATGATGAAAAATTAATAAGAGATGGTTTAAAAATTATATTAGAAAGCTATGCTGATATAGAAGTAATAGATGTTTGTTCTAATGGAAGAGAAGCCTTAGAGTCTTGTAAAAAAAATCCTCCTAATGTAGTTTTAATGGATATAAGAATGCCTCAGTGTGATGGAGTTACAGGAACAAAACTTATAAAAGAACAGTTTAAGGATATAAAAATTCTTATATTAACAACATTTAATGATGTAGAATATATTCAAGAAGCCTTAAAATATGGGGCATCAGGATATATACTTAAAGATAGTGATTACGACTTAATATATGAAGGAATAAAGGCCTGTATAAAAGGTACAATAGTAATCAATCAAGAAGTTGCTAATAAAATGCTAGGATCAGGACTAAAAACTAATAAAAAGAATTTAGAAGATGTAAAAATCAGATACAATTTAAATTCTAAAGAAATTAATATTATAAAAGAAATAGCAAATGGACTATCTAACAAGGAAATTGGAGAGAGGTTATTTCTATCAGAAGGAACTATTAAGAATAATATAAGTAATATATTATCAAAATTATCGTTAAGAGATAGAACACAATTGACTATATTTGCATTTAAAAATGATATAGCAGATGAATAGTGACTTAAGTAACTGATTATAGTTACTTAGGATAATAGTAAATCTCCTTTTAGTATTTTAAAATATTATTAAAGTACTAAAGGGGGATTTTTTTATGAATTATATAGAAGTTAAAAATATTACAAAAAGATTTGATGATAAGTTGGTTTTAGATAATATATCCTTTAATATCGAAGAAGGAGATATATTTGGTTTAATAGGGCCTAATGGAGCAGGAAAATCTACATTAATAAATATAATTACTGGATTATTAAAAAGTAATGGTGGAGAAGTAAATATAGGTGGATATTCTATAGAGAAGCAACCACTAGATGCTAAGGGGCTAATAGGACTTGTACCTCAGGAGCTAGCTCTTATGGAGGAATTAACCGCCTATGATAACTTAGAATACTTTGGAGCCTTTTATGGGTTAGGTGGAAAGCTGCTAAAGGAGAGAATTGAAGAAGCTTTAGTGGTGACTGGATTAGTAGATAAGAGGAAGGAAAAAGTCAAAAAATTCTCAGGCGGAATGAAAAGAAGATTAAATCTAGCTGTAGCTATAATGCATAAACCAAAAGTATTAATTATGGATGAACCTACAGTAGGAGTTGATCCTCAATCAAGAAATTATATATTTGAGTTCATAAAAAGAATTAATAAAGAAAATAAAACAACAGTAATTTATACATCTCACTATATGGAAGAAGTAGAAAACCTGTGTAACAGCATATTTATAATAGATTTAGGGAAAGAAATAGCATCTGGATCAAAATCTGTCATAAAGGCTATGTCTAGTGAAAATGGAACAATAAAATTAAAAATAGATGATTATAACGAGGAATTTATAGTTAAAATAAAGGAATTAAAAGGGGTAAAAGATTGTTTTAGAGAAGAAGATAATATAAAAATATTAGTTAGAGAATTAGTTTTTAAAATAGAAAATTTATTGAATTTAGTAAGTAAAGAAGGAAAGAAAATAAAGTATTTAAATATAGAAGAAGCATCTTTAGAAGAGGTCTTTCTAGCACTTACTGGCAAGAAATTAAGGGATTAGGAGGGCTAAAAATGAAAGTAAAAGCTACTATAAAAGTTACAGTTAAAGCGTTACTGGCACAATGGAAGCAAGTATTACTAATGTATGCAGTATTTCCATTACTGTTAATAGGGGTAATGGGATATTTTCAAAGAGATTTATACAAGCCTGAGACAAAAATAGATGCGATAAATATTTCTATAGTAGATGAAGATAAAAGCGATGTATCTAAAAAATTTATAAGTTTACTAAATTCTGATGAATTGAAAAATCTGTTTAATATATCTGACAATGGAGATTATATAATTAATATTCCTAAAAATTATGAAAAAGATTTACTCCAGCTTAAAGATACTACAATTACTATAGATGAAAAAAACAGAGTATCAAGGCAGAATGAAGTAATATTAAAGTCATTAATAGAGCAATATGGAAAAAGCTTAACAGAATCTTTAATAGTAAATAATAATATGGATTTAAGAGACAATGAAGAAATAATAAATAAAATAACGACAACATTAAAATCAATAAATGAAACAACTTCTATAAAAAGCAATAAAATAGAAGCTGAAAGAGTTCTTACATCCTTTGAGAACCAATCTGCATCTATGATGACTTTTATGCTTTTTACTATTATTATGGGCTGTGTTGCAGGATATCATCTAGATAAAGAAAATGGAAGTTTTAAACGATTGATGTCTACATCAATAACTAAACAAACATTTTTTAAACTTGATTTATTAATATTTTTTATGTCTAGCTTTGTATATGGATGTATATATGTTATAGTTTCTAGAATTGCAGGGTTTGCATTTAAAGGAGTATCTTTGATTAATATAATAGTTTTATTATCAGTACAAAGCATACTTATAACTGCACTGTCAGGATTGATAATTGCATTTTTAAGCAAAAAGGTTTCACAGATAGTAATAATTCTGTTTATGTATTTTCAAATTATATTTGGTGGAGGATTTATACCGTTAAAGGAAATATCTAATAAAGTATTTTTAACTATAGCTAAGTTCTCACCTGGGGATATAATTACAGATGCATATAGAAAATGTATGCTGTTTAATTCTATTAATGATATTTCTACTGAATTAATATTGATGTTAGCAATATCAATAGCTGCATATTTAATAAGTATAACTAAAGTAAGACTTAGATGGGAGGAATAGTGGATGAAATTTATTAGAATGGTATTAGTAAATTGTAAAAAATACATCAGGGATTATGCCAATATAGTAATGATGTTTGTAGTTCCCATAGTCTGTGTAGGAATGGTAAATGTGTTAGCTGGCAAAGGTAGTAGTGGATTAGATATAAAGGCAGCTATAGTAAATTTAGATAAAGGTGATTTAGGGAATAAGCTAATAGAAGATTTAGATGTAAATAGCATATATTCTGATAAGGATAAGGCTCTAGAAGATTTAAAAAAATATGAATCTATAGCTGTGTATGAAATTCCAGAGAATTTCACTGAAAATATAAATAAAGGAATTAAGCCTATAGTTAATTCTTATAAAATCGAAGAGGGAAATAGTACTTTAATATTTGAATCTAAGCTTGAAAAAGATATAAATAATCTAATGAAGATAAAATTGTTTAAAGATAATAATGTAATAAATGAGGAAAGTGAATTAGATAAGAATATAGTAAATGTAGAATATAATATGCACAAAGGGTTGTTATCAACTGAGTCATTTATGCCTATAGTTTTAATAATATTCTTTTTAGTAACATTTTCTGCAAATATAACTGTTGACTTATTAAGACTTAGAAAACAGAGAATATTAGAAAGATTTTTAACTACAAATAATAGAGGTTATGAAATAATGGGAAGTATTTATATTTCTATGTGGTTAGTACAAATAATCTTTTATACAGCCTCATTTTTAGTTCTTGATACAATATTTAAATATAACTTTGAGAATTTTGGAATACTGCTTTTAAATATTTCATTGATGAGTTTAGTATCTATAAGTTTAGGAATAATGATTAGCAGATTGTTTAAAAATGAAGGTGTGGCAAGCTTAGTAGTTTATTTAACATCACTAGTAATGTTTTTTGTATATATTAATACTATAGAATCGGGTGCAAAGTCAGAAGGAATTATGGCAACATTAGCTAAGTTTACACCATTTTATTGGTCATTAGGAAGTATAGAAAAATCTGTATTGTTTCCAAATGTATTTATTTTATTATTGTTTGCATTGATATTCTTTAGTGCAGGAAGTATTAAATATTCAAGTTTTGCTAAAAAGATTAATTAAGTAAGGAGGATGACTGATGTTTTTAAATTGGTCATCCTTAAATTTCTATTAAAAAAATGTTGACATTACATAAGCCCGTTGATATAATACTAATTGTTGTAACATACGGAGAGATGGTCGAGTTGGTTTAAGGCACCGGTCTTGAAAACCGGCGTACGTGTGAGCGTACCGTGGGTTCGAATCCCACTTTCTCCGCCA
>NZ_DCLI01000035.1:0-5744 GCF_002320975.1 Clostridium sp. UBA1652 | reverse complement strand
TTCTTTATTAAAACATATATAGATTCATTTATATCATTTACCTGATTATTTGCATGTTCAATTATTGAGTTTAAACTTTCAGAAGAAATAGCCACCTTTCCTGAAGAATTCTGCATAATTGATATTAAGTTTTTTAAATTATCTTTTGCTTTAAGTAGAGAAGTGATAAGTTGTCCAGTTTCTCCATGATTAGTTGCTTCAATATCTATAGTTAAATCATTATTCGAAATAGAATCGGCAAGAAGTATGCCCTTTTTTAAAGGTTTTATAAGCAATAATTCTGAAACAACTGCTGCTATTACTTGAAAAATGATTATGAAAATTATTGATCTTCCGATAGTTTCAATTGTTATTATTTCAAGAACATCTCCATGAAGAGCATACGATAGTGAACCTAATATCCCTAAATTTGATAACAACATTGCTACAAAAACCAATACCATTATACGATTACGTATCGAAATATTTTTAATCTTATTCATATTATGTACCACCTTTATGAATTTATTTCTCCCTCAATTAGCTGCAATTTTATATTTCTATGAATCACCCTCATCCTATGAAAATTAAGACTATTTTTATAGATTAATTATATCAAATTTAATAGATTTAACAACATTAACTCTGTCACAACTTCGTAAGAACCATCTTTTATACTATTATTTAGATTAAAAGATAGTGAGGGAATTATATGTGTGTACTTAAAACTATTTCTAGCCCTGTTTTTCTATCTTTCTTCCTATATAATAGTAACTTTTCTAAGCTTTATAAAACTATTCCATTTCTTAGGTTAACATATGTTATAATATATCTTGATAACGTGTGCAGGAGGGTAAACAATGAACAATATAGTTTTTCTTAATTCAAGCAGAATAGATTTTGACGAAAAACTTAATTTTAAAGCAATAGATGGCTTGGGAAATGTAACAAAATATTCTCATAGTAATAATGAGGAAATTCTAAAAAGAGTAGAAAATCAAAATATAGTAATTTCTAAGGAGCTACCTATAGGAAGAGATTTAATTGAAAAATTTCCTTCAAGTGTAAAGTTAATTTGCGAAGCTGGCACTGGTTATAATAATATTGATATAGCTTCAGCAAAAGAAAAAAATATAGTTGTATGTAACATACCTGGGTATAGTACAGAGGCTGTTGCTCAACTAGTTATTACCTTTATATTAAGTTTAAGTTCTTCTTTAGCTTATCAACAAAGAATGATTGAAGATAAAGACTATAGAAATTTTACTAACCATCTAATGGTTCCGCATTTTGAAATTCAAGGTAAAACTCTTGGAATAATAGGTGCAGGAGCTATTGGACAACAAGTGATTAAAGTTGCTAAGGCCTTAGGCATGAACATACTTGTATATAATAGAAGTTATAAGGATTTAGGTGATCCAAATATAAAGTTTGTGACCTTAAAAGAAGTTCTTATGGAAAGTGATTTTGTTAGCCTACATTGTCCACTTACTTCTGAAACAAAACATCTTATAGATAAATCAAAGTTAGATTTAATGAAGCCAACCTCTTTTATTATAAACACAGCTAGAGGTTCACTTATAAAAGAAGATGATTTAATTGAAGCATTGAATGAAGAAACAATTGCAGGAGCTGCTCTTGACGTTCAAGATCCAGAACCACCAAGTTTAGAAAACCCCTTGTTTTCTATGAGAAATGTTATTTTAACACCTCACATAGGCTGGAGATGTTTTGAATCAAGACAAAGACTTTTAGATTTATTAGCTGAAAACATCAAAGCTTTCATTAATGAAAAAGCTATTAATACAATTTTATAA
The DNA here is from genome assembly GCF_002320975.1 of Clostridium sp. UBA1652. Taxonomy (NCBI): domain Bacteria; kingdom Bacillati; phylum Bacillota; class Clostridia; order Eubacteriales; family Clostridiaceae; genus Clostridium; species Clostridium sp. UBA1652. The sequence continues at coordinate 3,948 of NZ_DCLI01000035.1, read as the reverse complement.
TGAGGTGGATGGAATGAATTATTTAGAGGGAAAAATAGTTATTGTTACTGGTGGAACTTCAGGACTTGGAAAAAGTTTAGTGCTACAATTAATAAATCTTGGAGCTAAGGTTGCTTTTTGTGGAAGATCAGAAGAGAAGATAAAAACAATTATAAAAGAAGTTGGTGAAAACTCTACTATTTTTTATGATACATTTGAAATAACAGATGAAACGAAAATATTTAATTTTGTAAAAGATGTAGAAAAAAAATTAGGCCCTGTTGATGTACTCATCAATTGTGCAGGCGCTAACACTTCAAGAGCTTCAGTAAAAGACATACACCTTGAAGACTTTCAGTATATGATGAATTTAAATACTATAGCTCCATTAAATTTTATTAAAGCCTGCTATCCATATATGTCAGATAAAAAGCAAGGATTAATCGTTAATATTCTTTCAACTTGTTGTCTTTTTTCAAATGAAGGTTTAGGATCATATACTGCATCTAAAGCTGCTCTTGATAGTTTAACTAAAGTACTTAGAAAAGAGGCTAGAAAAGATAACATAAGAGTATGTTCTGTTTATCCTGGTGGAATTAATACTTCCTTTAGACCTCAAGCTAGAGAAGAGTATTTAAGTGCAGATATAGCTGCTGAAACTATAATAAATTCTATTAACATTGACGAAAGAGTTGCCTTAGATGAAATAGTATTAAGGCCGTTTATAGAAACAAATTATCGCTAAAATATTAGGAGGAATATATATGAATTTATGTTGGATAACCCTTACTGTTAATAATATTGAAGAGTCTTTAAAGTTTTACTGTGATATCTTGAATTTAAATGTAGCTGAAAGATTTAAAGCTGGTGAGGATACTGAGATTGTTATGCTTGGAAATAAAGATGAGGTCAAAATAGAGCTGATATGCTACAAAGGAGTAGAAATATCAGAAAGAAATGGCTTATCTATAGGTTTTACTGTGGAATCATTAGAAAAAACTATAGACTATCTAAAAGAAAATAATATTAAATTAGAAAGTCCTATAATTTCACCTAATCCTATGACAAGATTCTTTTTTGTTAAAGATCCAAATGGAATACAAATTCAATTTGTTGAAGAAAAAGAAAGTATAGCCTTATAATACAAAATAAAAAAGTGGTATTTTCCACTTTTTTTATTTTAGAATCTCATTTAATTGATATAAACTATTTATTTCATAAGTAGGTTTAATACTTGTACTATTTTTATTTCTACCTGGATTATACCAGCAAGTATCAACTCCATAATTAATCCCACCTAAAATATCAGAAGTTAAACTATCTCCAACCATTAAAACCTTAGACTTATCAGTAAATTTTAAACTATCTAAAGTTATTTCAAATATCTTCGGATTTGGTTTTGATACATTAACCTCTTCAGATACTATAATAGCTTCAAACAAATGTGCCACTTTAGATTGTTTTATTCTACCATTTTGCACATCTCTAAGTCCATTTGTTATAATTGCCATTCTATGTTTTCCATAAAGACTATTTAAAATTTCTTCACTTTCATCATATAAAAAAGACCCAAGTGATAAGTGTTTCATATAAGCTTTTGCAAATTCTAACTCATCAAACTTTACTTCAAGTTTATCAGATAGTCTTTTAAATCTCTCAACTTTTAGTTTTTCTTGTATAATTAATCCCTCTTCGAATTCTTTCCAAATCGCTGTATTTATATTTTTATAAACCTCAAGATGATAATTTTCCTCATAATCAAACTTAAATTCTATCATTGAGTTTTTAAAGGCTTCCTTTTCTGATTTTTTAAAATCAAATAAAGTTTCATCAGCGTCAAATAAAATGACATCGTATTTCATGATTTATCCCCCTATATTCTTAAATCCTTTAATATATAAAATACCATATTATTAAAGCTTTAACTAGGACAAATGTCCTATTGTGATATTACTCACAGCTTCCCTGTAGAAGCTCTTCTTTTCAAGAGCTTCATTAAATTCCTTAATCTCAACATAATACATTATAATTGCGACATTGTGATATTATGATATTGTGACATTACGCACTTCTGCCCTGTAGAGGCTTCTTTTCAAGCCTCATTAAATTCCTTTTACATTATAATTACGACATTACGACATTATGATTTTATAACCTGTTGATAATTTAGGGAGGACTTATGAAAAATATTTTAGATAAAAAGCTCTTGAAATATTATATAGATAAATATAAGGTTACTGAAATTTTCCATGAAGATATAATAGATGAGGTTATCTTTTGTGTTTATGAAATTGAAGAAACTATTCTTGAGCCAGAAAGTAAACTCCAGTATTATTATCTTCTTGTTGACGGAAAAATCAAAGTAAACTACTTATTTGAAAATGGAAAAAGTAGCTTGCTAAAGTTTTATGATGCATTTATAACTATAGGAGATTTAGAACTCTTAAAGGATCTTCCTGTTCGTTGTCAGGTAGAAGCAGTAGAAGAGAGTTATTTCATTTTAGTTCCTGTTTCTTTAATTAAAGAAAAGTATACTCATTTGAATTTCTTTCGTCATTTAGCAGAATCTTTAAGTGATAAACTTGATGCAACTATAAATAATAGTTCTTATAACTCTACTTATCCACTTATAAATAGACTTTCTAGTTATTTATTAGAATATCTAAAACCAGATAAGGATTATATAGTTTTAAGGAATTCTTTTAAGGATATAGCTGAATTTTTAGGAACAACCTACAGACATTTAAACAGAACTTTAAATGAGCTTGAGGAAAAACAAATCATAAAATGTAATCAAAATAAGATTTATGTTTTAAATGAAAAAAAGCTAAGAGATCTTAGTAAAAAAGCTTATATGAGTTCTTTGTGATAAGAGTTGAATTTTTTCAACTCTTTTTTGTTGCCAATAAGTTTATTTTTTCCGAAAGTATTAGAAGAAGATTATGTTATAATTATCTTTATATGTTTAATATAAGATAATCAAGAAAGTGGGGCAAATAAAATGAATCTTAAGCCAAGGATAAAAGGAATAATATTTGTTATACTCGGAGCTACTCTTTGGGGAGTATCAGGGTCAGTTGCTCAGTTTTTGTTTAAAACCAAAGGTTTTAATACTGAGTGGCTTGTTACAATTCGATTGTTAGCATCTGGAATACTATTACTTCTATATTCATATTCAAAATCTAAAAGTGATATCTTTAAAGTATGGGAGAATAAAAGAACAGCCTTAGGCCTAATAGTTTTTAGTTTAGTTGGAATGTTAGGATCTCAATACACTTATTTTGCAGCAATAAATCACGGAAATGCAGCAACTGCTACAATACTGCAATATTTATCGCCTGTTTTTATAACATTGTACATGATTGTAAAAAACAGAAAACTTCCAAGTATAAGGCAAATAGGTGCAATAGCTTTAGCTATGCTAGGAACTTTTTTTATAATTACTAATGGTAATATTAATGAAATAAGTATATCTAAGTCAGCTTTATTTTGGGGAATTGCTGCAGGAATTACAGCTGCTTTCTATACTCTTCAACCTCAGAAGTTATTAGCTGAGTTTGGATCAATACTTCTAGTAGGATGGGGTATGCTTATAGGTGGAATTTCCTTTAGCTTCATACATGCGCCATGGAACTTTCAAGGAGAGTGGACAACTTCTTCTCTTCTAGGGGTATTTTTTGTAGTAATCTTTGGAACCCTAATTGCTTATAACTGTTATTTAAACAGCTTAAAATACATTGAACCTACAGAAGCAAGTATCTTATCTTCTTCAGAACCTCTTTCAGCTGCATTTTTATCCGTCATATGGCTTAAAGAGGTTTTAGGACTAGCTCAGTGGATAGGCACTTTATGTATTATTATTACAATCGTAATATTATCAAAAGCAAAAAGTAAAACTTCTGAGTCATAAACCTTACAAGTCTAAATAATAAAAAAGCCAGTAAATCCTCCAATGTCATTAAGTTAATG
>NZ_DCLI01000029.1:0-2737 GCF_002320975.1 Clostridium sp. UBA1652 | reverse complement strand
CTTGTGGAAGAAAATATAGTGCCTTTCTCCACAAGCTGAGAACAGATATCCTGTTCTCTTATTAGCTTTTACATAGCTTTGTTTTAGTTCCATTACAACCTTCATTTACAATTGAGGTACATACTTCCGTACAAGTAGTAGCATTGAAAATAGCACCGATTACAGGTATCTCCCGAAGCGCTAAACAAGCTGCTTTACATATTATACTTCCTCCCGCTTTACATAAAACATCAATGCTGATTTCACAAAAGGAAGATTGAGTAACTAAATCGGCTTTTTCCTTAAATAGTGTGGTTTTAATTATTCGAGATATCCCGTTTTCTTGAATTTCTAAAAATATTTGATGATTTTCATCCCAATACGCTTTAACTGTATTAATGTTCTCCTCACGTCCCCCATCCACTACTTTGGAGGTAATAACTGTTACACCATCCATTCCTTTTTCTGCAATTGAGTAATTGATTTTATGCATTGTTAAATCTCCTCCTATTAATAGTGAAAAGACAAAGGCAAAAACAAACCGAACTCTTTCTGAAACAAAGCACTTTTGAGGTTAGAGTCGGTTTTCTATTATTGTAGTTGCATAAATTCTTTTGATTGGACTAGCCGAAAGAATTTTTCATTTAGATTGTCGTCATGCCCGTTACATCAAAAAGAACCAACCATTTAGTTGATTCTTTTTCGACACAAAACCTATTTTAACTTTTTTAAGTTAGAGTTATTTACATCTTCCGCCCGTAGCCATTTTAGCTTTGAAAGCAATCGAAATCAGACCAGCTGCTCTAGTACCCTTTCCAGATACACATTTAATTAAGTTTCTGTCACATGCACAGCGATCAGGGTATGATTTGAAAGATCCATAGCAATAATCGTGTGTTCTACAGCAAGTATCAGTGCTATTAACTGGTGTTCCACTACCACAATTAGCTCCGCACCAGTTATAAGGAAGCGGAAAATTTGGAGTACCACCTGGATATAGTGCCTCTTTAATGATACAGCAACCATTACCTACGCAAGGTAATGAATCATACCAAGCATTTGTTGTTAGCTGACCCTCTTCATTTAAGTTAGCATTTGATTGCAATTCATTAATGATTTCTAACAGTTGAGGATTGTCCAAAGCATTTCGATTCATTTCTTCAGTGATATCTTTAATAATCTCACCACCTAAATTAGAAACAAATCTTATTAAAACTGTGTCTTTCTCAGGTACATTTTCAATTAGTGAAAAAACTTTAACATTAAATAAAGATATATCTTGAGGGAGTGTATTGATCTCAATCCTTGTATCTTTATCTAATTTTATATTCTGCAAATGGACAGTCTCTGATTCACCATCATTAAGATAAAACTTCGTATCTACTCCATTTTGAGAATACGGTTCAACATTAAACAATGAACCTTTTCCAACATACTCCAATGTCTCTTTCACAATTTTTTGCTGGTCAGCATCTAACCAATTAAGGCTAGAATTTGAACTTTCTTTAAATGTAATACGATCGAATTCTTCCATTCCTTCTCTCATCTTTCCATCTCCTCTTCATAATTTACTTACACTTTATAAAGAGAATGAAAACGGAAATTATAAACCACCTAAAAATAAAAAAAAGGATTTAAGGTGTCTTAAATCCCATGCTCAACAATATTATAAAAGCTGCCACTAATAAAGATATTACATTAAAGATTAATAATAATATTCTACTATTACCTTTAGACAATAACGCAAAAATCAAACCTAATATTCCATAAAAAAGTGTCATTATTAAGCTAATAGAAGGATCGATATTTAGAGTAACAATGCGATAGACAACTGGATTGTCAAAGAAAAAAACTAGTGAAAGATAAGGTGCTATACATAAAATCATAAATATACTAGATAAAATAATATACAACTTATTATACTTGAGCATAAAACCCTCCTAACCTATTATTGTGTTTGATTGAATTTCTAATCGATAAATTTAATTCCATTATATGTTACATCTAAAAATAACACCAATAAGTTATAAAAAATATCAATTATCATATCCTATTTTTTTAACTAAAATCAATTTATAATATATTGTTACTGAAAATTTAGATAAAATTCGTTTGGATGTATGCATTCTTTTATCCAATCATAATTATAAAAAAATTATATAGAAGGTTTATAAAAATTGATTACATTCACTTTATTATAAGTAAACAAATTATAGGGGGATGATTGAATGAAAAAGGTCATTGTATACTCTGCAGATTTTTGTGGTTATTGTACTAAAACAAAAGAGTGGTTAACGCATAAAGGAGTACCGTTTACTGCGCTAGATGTAACTAAACCCGAAATACAAGAGGAATTCAGTAGATATAATATCCCTGGAATTCCGTTAATCTTTATTACTGATGAAGAAACTGGAAATACTGAACAGATTAGGGGTTTTAATATTGAAAAACTAACAGCTGCTCTATTTTAAAGCCGATATCTTTCGGCTTTTTTATTTAAAAAAGTATATACCGGTTGTTAGAAACAAGATACTTCATTCATTTTTGGAATTCAAGGGGGAAATTATGGCAAGTTTTTCGAGGTGTCTTATTTGGGGATCATAACGGTATTTTTTAAATATCATAAGATTTCAATGTTTTTTCAATCTACGCGTTAAGCTTCACTTTTAAATAGTTGATCATAAGACTAGGGGCTGTCCGAAAAGTCCCTAAAATAAGGCAAGAGGAGAAAAAGGCTCGTTTTTCTCCTCTTGCTTTT
>NZ_DCLI01000047.1:0-7466 GCF_002320975.1 Clostridium sp. UBA1652 | reverse complement strand
GAAGAGAAAGGAATGTTAGTTTTTATGAAAGACAAGTTATTAGCAATTTCAATAATAGTTTTATCATTTTCTTTAATAATTGCAGCTTCAATTATAGGAAGGGCTATAAAAACTGCACCAGTAAGTTATTTCCCAAATAGTTTGAATGTTGCTTTACAACAGCAACAACATCAAAATACAGAAGAAAAAGCCTATAATTTAAAAAGTGCTGCAGAGTATTTAGGTATAGTAGAGTTTCAACTTAAACATATTATAGAAGATGAAAATAATGACTTACCATATAAGAAAATTGGGGAGACTTATATATTTAGTAAAGGTGCTTTAGATAAATGGCTTGAGGCTGGACCAAGAAAAATAAATTATTCAGGTTCTTAAAGAATTATAGTTAAAAATAAAAATGGCTGTGGACCTAAATAAATTAGTTCCACAGCCATTTTAACGGTATTATATTTAGAAATATAGCTTACATATAATATATTAAGCCGTATGATAATTCGATTGATTAATGACATCATTTAAACTTACACAAACATTTTTAGTACCTATTTTATCTACAAACCCGTATTTCTTTAGTGTATTTAAAGGTTGAGGTTGTACATTAAGTAATAGAAGTTTTGTATTTTGTTTATTGCATATATCTAAGAGCATTTCAAAAGAATGATATGCTGTAGAATCCATAATAGGAACTTTGTCCATTTTAATTATAAGTATCTTTGGCATAGAGGAAATATCTCTAATAGCTGATATGAATTTATCTGTTGCACCAAAGAAAAATGGTCCATTTATTTCATACATAGCAACATCCTCAGGATATTTTAGAGTGTTTTTTATTTCTAATAAGTCAACACTATCTATATCATCTATTATAGACTTAACACTAGTAAATTCGGCCATCTTTCTCATAAATAATAAGGATGAGAGAACTACTCCAACACCTATAGCAAATACTAAGTCAAAGAAAACCGTCAATAAAAATGTAACTATAAAGATTAAGCTATCACTTTTAGGGGCTTTTAGTAAGTTCTTAAATGCATCCCATTCACCCATGTTGTATGATACCATAACTAATATAGCAGCCAGAGATGCCATAGGAATTAACTTAACATAGGGCATAAATAAAAACATTATTAGTAAAAGTATAACTGAATGAACCATTCCAGCAACAGGAGTTCTGCCTCCATTTTTTATATTAGCAGCTGTTCTTGCTATAGCTCCAGTTACGGGTATTCCTCCAAATAATCCAGAAAAGATATTTGCAAAACCTTGAGCAACCAACTCCATATTAGATCTATGACGCCCGTCTATCATATTATCTGCAACAACTGCAGAAAGTAGAGACTCTACTGCAGCAAGGATAGCTATTGTTAGTGCTGGGAAAACTAAGCTTAGTATAGTTGATAAATTAACACTTGGAATAGAAAGTGATGGTAGAGAAGAGGATAAATTACCAAAAACACTACCTATGGTTGGTGTATCTAAATTAAAAGTCAATGTTATTACTGTTGTTAATATAATTGCTAAAAAAGCACCGGGTATTTTTTTGTTAATTTTAGGCCAAAAAATTATACAACCCAAGGTTAATAATGATATTAATAAACTTTGAGGATTAAAGGTGTTGAGATTTTTAAAATATGCTCCCCACTTATGTATAAACTCTGAAGGAACTGATTTAATAGATAGTCCTAAAAAGTCCTTTATTTGAGTTGAGAATATTACTACTGCAATTCCACTTGTAAAACCTGAAGTTATAGAAGCAGGTATAAATCTAATAAGACTTCCTAACTTAAGAAATCCCATAATAGTTAAGAAAAGTCCCGCCATAATGGTTGATATTATAAGGCCATCTAATCCATATTTCTCAATTATTCCATAGACTATTATTACAAAGGCTCCAGTTGGACCTCCAATTTGTACTTTACTTCCACCTAAAAAGGAAACAATAAATCCACCAATAATTGCAGTATATAAGCCTTTTTCAGGTGATACACCAGAGGCTATAGCTAGGGCTATTGAAAGAGGAAGTGCTATTATTGCTACTATAATTCCAGAGGATAAATCCTTTAGGAATTGTTGTTTATTATAATTTTTTATACAAGTAAATAATTTTGGTACTAACAAGATATCATCTCCATTTATTATTAGCATTCGAATGTTGAAATTTCAAAACAGATTTATAATAGCATTTTTCTTTTAAAATAACAAGGGAAAAAAGTTTAAATTAATGATAAAATTACATTGAGAAACTTTAAAGGAAAAGGAAATAAAAATGAGAAGTAATAAGAACAGTATAAAAGATACTCAATTAAAAAGACATTTGCTACATGTGCATAAATTTTATAACTTATCAAGATATCTATTTTTAAATATAGAGTGGAATTATAACAAATACGTAGAAAAAAATAATATTACACTACCACAACTTAGAGTGCTTTGGATTACGGCTCTTTTTCCTGGAGTATCCTTAGTAGAAATAGCAGAAATAGCTGGATGGTCACCGCCTACTGTAACTAAAATACTAAGAAACCTTATAAAAAAAGAGCTTATAACTAATAAAGAAAATACAAACAAAAAGAGCTATAACCTCTATGTAACGGAAAAAGGATATAAGTGTATAGAAGATAATCAAATATATAAAGGTGAAGAATTCCCTATATTTGAATTACAGAACCATATGAGTAACTTGGAGTTGGATTTCTTAAATTCACTATTTGAAGAAGTTGTTATAAATATGAACAAGAAGTTGGTTCTCAAATACATAGAAAGGATGAATTTGAGAAATTACAAAATACATATTGAGGATTTTGATAAGGAAGATAGAGATTTAATTCATAAATTAATCTATTTCTATAACTGTTTAAGAATAATTGTTTTGAATATAGAGAGTATTCATAGAGATATGCTTAAGCCTTTAGATTTAACCTATCCTCAACTTAGATGTTTATGGATTATAGAAGCCTTTCCAGGAATAACATCTGTTGAGCTAAGCAAAATAGCATATGTTTCCCCATCTACAGCTAATGTGATAGTTAAAAATATCTATAAAAAAGGATTAATAAGAAAAGAAAAATCTGTATATAAAAACTCCTTGTTTTTATACATAACTGAGGCGGGAAAACAGTTAATAAAAGAAGATTTTAATGTTTCACAAGTTTATTTAAATATTTATAAATCTATAGAAATTATTGATGAAAATAAAATGATTAAAGCAAATGAGATATTAGAGAAAATGAATCTGATATTAAAAAACCATATTGTAGATGAGTATCTTGAGAAAACATCTTTAATAATTAGTAAGCTTTTAATGTAAAGTTCTTTATTGAAGGAGGAATATGTCCTCCTTTTTATAATGTAAAATTTTAGAGAGAGCTATAACAATAAGAAGAGGGATATCTTATTGTTATAGCTTTGTTTTTAACAAAAGGTTATCTGTGTTTATAATTGATGGTATAATAAGTATATGAAATAAGTTATTGGAGGCGATGAGAATGAATGAGAAAGTATTAGAATTTACTATTTTCTGTATTGAAGGATTAGCGGAGAAGTTACAGATGGATGCTAAGAAGGTATATAAATTATTAAATATTGAATCTGATATTTTAAAAAATTATATTATCCCATGTTATGAGCCATTACATTCTCAAAGCAAAACATATATTGTTAATGACATAATAGAAGTTTTAAGAGAAAGGGGAATGATAAAGTGAGAGTATATCATGGATCCTATTGTATAGTTAATAAACCTGATATTTCTTTTTCAAGAGATTCACTGGACTTTGGAAAATGATTTTATGTAACAAATATAGAAAAACAAGCGATTAGCTGGACAGATAGATTTAAAAAAAGAGGGAAAAAGGGATATATAAATATATATGAATTAAAATTAGAAAAACTAAAAGAAAAATTTAAGGTGAAAGAATTTTTAGTTTATAATATTGAATGGTTAGATTTCATATTAGACTGTAGAGATGGAAAATATGGATATTTAAACTATGATATTATTATAGGTGGAATTGCTGATGATAGAGTATATAATACAATAGAATTATATAGGGATAATTTAATTGAAAAAGAAGAGGCCTTAAGAAGGCTACAATATTTCAAGCCTAATAACCAAATTTGTATAATTAATCAGAAGATTATAGAAAAATATTTGAAATATGAAGAAAGTAAGGAAGTGTAGTTATGGAAGCAAATAAAACTTTACTCCAGTCTTTATACAAGGAAATAATACTTGAGTTTTCAAAGGAGACAGGTAAAGATTTAGATGAAAGTATGGATTATTTTTATAAGTCTGAGACTTACGAATTGATTAGTCAAGGAGTGTCTGATTTACATTGTAGAGGATATAAATATTTAGCTCAAGAGTTAATGTTAGAGTATGGAATTATTAAACATAAAAGTTACCCAAATGATTTAGTTCATTAGAAATAAATGCACCGCAGGAGAATTAAAGGCTTCTAAGGTGCTTTTTGTTATTAATAGGTGCTATTGTGTTATAAATTGTATTATAATGGTATTAAGAGGAAAGGGAGAGATTTTATGTTTTTTGATGATTATGCTAAAAAGTGGGATACAGATAGAAGAATTAATAGAGCTAAGATAATAGCAGAAGAAATAGTCAATTCAATTGAGATAAATAAAGGATGCTCTGCTATGGAGTTTGGTTGTGGAACAGGACTTATAAGTTTTAATTTAGTTGAGAAATTTGAGAACATTACTCTAATTGATTCTTCAAAAGGTATGATTGATGTAGTGAAAGAGAAGATTGAGAAATATGAAGTGGATAATATGAAACCATATGCTATAGATCTATTTAATGAAGAGATAATAGAGAAGTTTGATCTTATATATACTTCAATGGTTTTGCATCATATTCAAGATATTGCTGGACTTGCAAATAAGTTTTATACTTTACTGAATGATGGTGGACAGGTTATCATAGTAGATTTAGATAAGGAAGATGGAAGTTTTCATAAAAATGAGCCAGGATTTAATGGACACAATGGCTTTGAACAAGAAAAATTAAAAGAAATTTTTATTGAAGTTGGTTTTAGAGATGCGGAATCTACTACATTCTTTTATGATGAGAAAAAAATAGAGGAAAAAAATATTAAATATTCTTTATTTATAATGAAAGCACAAAAAACACTTAGATAGTGAAAATTAGAGATATTTAAGGAGTTAAGGATATGAGAAACTTAGATAAACTTAATAAGATAATAGATGAGAAAGAAGAGAAACAAGAATTTTCAGGAGTTGTTTTAATAAACGAAAAAGGGGAAAAGATATTCAGAAAAGCTTGTGGATATGCAAATAGAGGTTGGAGTATAAAAAACACTTTAGATACTAGATTCAGGATAGCATCAGTATCAAAGATGTTTACTTCAGTTGCAATTCTTCAATTAATTGAAAAGGGACAGTTGGATTTTGAAACAAAAGTGGTAGAGTACTTAGATTTAAGAGATACAAAAATCTCAAATGAAGTTACAGTTGAGAACTTACTTACTCATACTTCTGGAATAGGCGATTACTTTGATGAAAGTTTAGGTGATGAAGAATGGGAAAAAATGTGGAGAGATTTTCCTATATATAAGATGAGAAGTAATTTAGATTATCTTCCTTTATTTATAAACAAGGATCAAATCAATAAACCAGGTGAAAAGTATCACTATAATGGGGCCGGATATATACTACTAGGACTAATAATTGAGAAAGCTTCAGGCATATCCTATTTTGATTATATAAGAAAAAATATTTTTGAGAAAGCAGATATGAAAGACTCGGATTTTTTATCATTGGACAAGGTTTGTGATAGAGTTGCTGAAGGATACGAAGTCATTAAAGATTCAAATAAAAGTATAATAGGCTTAGAGAAGAATATCTACACCTCAACTCCAGATGGTGCAGCAGATGGAGGAGCTACTTCAACAGCTTATGATTTAGTTAAGTTTATACAAGCTTTAAGAAACAATACTCTACTAGGTGAAAAGATGAGTAAAGAGATATTTACACCTAAGGTCATTGATGAAGAGGCAAATGGTGCTAGAGGGTATACTTGGATGTATGGATATGGCAACTCTTTTGTGTTAGACATAGAAGGAAAGAATATAATAAGATGTGGACATACTGGAGAAGAATACGGGGTTAGTTGTAGACTTTACTATTATCCAGAGAAAGATATTACTGTGGTTATTTTGGCAAATCAAGGTTGGTGTGCAGGGAACCTTGGATGGGATATTCATAATGTTTTGAGTGAAACTTATTAAAAGTTATAGGGGGAATTAGTTTTATTAAAGGTTTTAGAATACAAGACAGAGGTGATTAAAGTGATTGAAGGAATTAGTCATATTACTTTTATTGTGAAAGATTTAGAACTTGCATCTACATTCTTTAGAGTAATATTTGATGCAGAGGAAGTATATTCAAGTGGAGATAAAACTTTCTCATTATCACAAGAAAAGTTTTTTAAAATAAGCAATCAGTGGATTGTAATAATGGAAGGGGAACCTTTGCAAGAACGTACATATAACCACACTGCATTTAAAATACCAGATGAAGAGTTTGATATTTATGAAAAAAGAGTACGTTCATTAGGAGTTGATTTGAGAACACCTAGAGCAAGAGTTGAAGGAGAAGGTCGTTCGTTGTATTTTTATGATTTTGATAACCATTTATTTGAACTACATACTGGAACTTTATCAGAAAGATTGCTTAAGTACAGTAAATGATGTTAAATGGAGGGTATTATGAAAAATAAACTTGATATTGTAAAAAGATATTTTAACTGCTGGATAAAAAATGATTCTTCAATCTTAGAAGAAGTTTTTGATAAAGAAATTTATTATAGTGAGTGTTACGGACCAGCTTACAAAGGTTTAGATCAAGTCGAAAAGTGGTTTAAAGACTGGAATGAAAAGGGGACAGTACTTGTTTGGGATATAAAAGAACATGTAGTTTATGATAACATATTAGTATGCCAGTGGTATTTTGAATGTGAGTATAAAGGAAAAGTGGATGGGTTTAACGGAGTATCATGGATTACTTTTAGTGAAGAGGATAAGATAATAGAACTTAAGGAATATCAATCTAAGGTTCCAATATATTTTCCATATAACTAAGTTGAAAAGGAGATTTAATCATGGAAATTAATATTAGTTTAATTTTAGGAACAATACTTAACTTTGCAATCTTGATATTTGGGATGTTTGCAATATATAGAATTATAAGATACTTTGTAAGAAGGAGCAGAGAATCTAAAGAAAGATTAGATAAGATAGAGGAAACTCTTAAGAGAATAGAGAAGAAGATATGATACTTAAAGCTTGGATTTAGAAATTTATAAACTCCAAGCTTTTTATTATCGTTAACTGTTTTTATGGGAAAGACAATTTATAGATATTAAAAAAGAATATGTTAGTAAGGTTTAAGAAATAGGATAAATAGTATATAATATTAGTATGAGAAAG
>NZ_DCLI01000027.1:0-9945 GCF_002320975.1 Clostridium sp. UBA1652 | reverse complement strand
TGTTCATTATACAAGGTGATAAGCTATGAAAAATAAAAAACCAGAAAAAATAGTAATAAAAGGCGGCTATGTGAAAACTCCAATTGAAGACATTCATTCTCACAATAAAGAGGTATCAAGAGGCACTGGAATTCAAAAAGCTAAAAAAGGCAAAGGCTCTTATAGTAGAAAAGAGAAATTTAAAGGAGGTTGTACAAGACAATCTCCTTATTATTTTCCCTTACTACTCATCTATTCGTTTGTCTTCTTCAATTAGTACCAACCGAATAAACTTTTTTCGGTATCTAATTTTTCTATTTCTTTAACTTCATTATGACTTAATTCGAAGTCTAATATATCTAAATTTTCTTTCATTCTTTGAATATTTACTGTTTTAGGGATTATTAATATATCTTTCTGATATAAAAATCTTAATGCAACTTGTGCCACTGATTTATTATGATTATCAGCAATTATTTTTAATATCTTATTATTAAAAATATTATTTTTTCCACATGCTAATGGTGACCATGCTTCTAATCTTATATTGTATTTATCCATTTCTTCTTTAAAATGCTTTTGTTGCATAAACACATGAGCTTCAACTTGATTAACCATTGGAGTTATTTCACAGTTACTAATTATTTTCTTAAAATCTTTTCCATAAAAATTAGATAAACCTATTGCTTTTAATTTACCGGCTTTATAATAGTCTTCCATAGCTCTATAAGTCTCTACAATATTGCCAGATGGCCAATGAAATAATAAAAGATCAATATAATCTGTTTGTAATTTATTTAACGCTTCATCAATATATCCACAAGCTTCTCTATAACTGTAGGCTCCATATATTTTTGTTGTTAGAAAAATCTCTTCTCTTGTGATTCCACATTTCTTAATAGCATTACCAACTTCTCTTTCATTATCATAATTTCTAGCCGTATCAATGTGTCTATATCCACTACTTAAAGCATCTATTACACATCTTCCTGCAATATTTGATGATACTTGATAAACTCCAAAACCTATTCTTGGTATTTTTATACCGTTATTTAATATTTCATATTCCATACTTTCACCCCTTAAGATTTTCCATTCATTTAACTCTTTCTACAGCCAAATATAGAGGCATAATTACTATATAAAGTTTATGATTAAACTAATGATACGCACTGGTTTAATTATAGTCAGTCAAATCATATTTTTGGAATATTGGTTTTAATAGTTTCATGAATATTCCCATTATTGGTCCAAAAATAATCATTCCTATAACAGTACCTTCTCTTACAGACAACGGAACATTAAATACAAATGCCATAATAATTGTAATAACAATGAATGCAACATCTACACCCTGTCTAAAATTATGAAACAGAATCTTTGTTTTATCAGATATTGCTTTGCAAGCACCTTCTAAGGCAAACGTCACAACATCCAATAACATAATCACTGCAACTGTAAAGGCATTGATAACATATCCTATGATTAAGACAGTAACTCTAACAAAATAGTTTGATAAATTAATTCCACCTAATACATCATAGAAAAAGAAATTCACTGTATATCCAATAATAAAACAAAGAACAATTTGTAAAGCATGTTTAAGCTTAAAATCTTTTCTTAG
This sequence comes from Clostridium sp. UBA1652, assembly GCF_002320975.1. Taxonomy (NCBI): domain Bacteria; kingdom Bacillati; phylum Bacillota; class Clostridia; order Eubacteriales; family Clostridiaceae; genus Clostridium; species Clostridium sp. UBA1652. The sequence continues at coordinate 8,342 of NZ_DCLI01000027.1, read as the reverse complement.
TATTACCAACTCAATAAAAATACATAGAAAATTAAGTATCATTCCTACTGTACCAACTTGAATTCCAGTTATTGAACTTCCTGTTAGAGCTAATGCATCCCAAGCACCCACACCAACCGCTGCTTTAAGTGTTAAAGAAGCTCCAAATGATACCAGTATAATCATTAAAAAACATAATATAATTCTTTTTATTTTCATCTTCTCTCCCCTAAACTTAATACTCTCTATACACACATTTCAAATATTTTCTCAATATCTGCTTGAGTTAGTGGTTTGAACCCTGGTAAAACACTGTTTCCACAAGATTTTTTAGCCATAATAGGGAAATCCTTTACTTCAATCCCTACTTTTGTAAAGGTATCATCTAATTGTAATGTATTAAATAAGAAATCTGATAATTTCTCAATAGCTTTATTAGCAATTGTCATTGGATCTAAGGATGAATCAATTCCAAATACATTAACACCAAATTGAACATATTTAGATACAGTTGTTTCATCCAGACAGTATTTTAACCATCTTGGTGTCAAAATAGCTAATCCTAATCCATGCGTAATATCATAGATTGCTGATAATTCATGTTCCATAGGATGACAGCTCCAAGCTAGTTGTTTTCCTCCATTAACAAACCCATTGATTGCCCAGGAAGATGTCCACATCAAGTTAGCTCTTGCTTCATAATTGTCAGGTTCCTTCATAGCAATTGGTGTATATTTAATAATTGTTTTCATCATTTGTTCCATAAAACAGTCCAACATATATAAATCCTGTTCCATATTAAAATAGACTTCCATGATATGACTCATTATATCTGCTGCACCACATGCTGTTTGGTAAGAGCTTACGGTATATGTGTTAGTAGGATCTAAAAAAGAAACCTTTGGTAATAGGGGTTTTTCCCCACGGCCAATTTTATCTTTTGTTTCAAGATTACTGATAACTCCTCCATTATCCATTTCAGAACCTGTTGCTGATAGAGTTAACACTGTTATAATAGGTAATGCTTTTTCTACAGGTGCCCATTTACTGAAGAAATCCCAGGGATCATGCTCAACACATGCTCCTGCTGCCATCCATTTTGTTGCATCTATAGTAGATCCACCCCCTACAGCAAGCAATACATCTATGTTTTTTTCTTTACAGATATTAGCTCCCACACGTACAGAATCAATTCTAGGGTTAGGCTCAATTCCAGATAACTCATGGAGTTCTAAGCCGCTTTTTTTAATTTCTTCTACTACGGCGTCATATAATCCTGATTTCTTAATTGAACCGCCGCCATAAGTCAATAAAACACGTTTTCCATACTTAGCAAGTTCTTCACCAAGATGTCCTAATTGATTTTTTCCAAAATATACTTTCACTGGAATATCATAAATAAAGCTGTTCATTTTTTCTCCTCCTCTAAATTCAAATCTCTTATATATTTATTATGCCTCAAAAAAATAAAATTACAAATACTTATATTTTATGCCTTACCATGCTTTTTAATTATGGATTCCTATAGTATACTAACAATAGTGATGACACAAAGATTATTAGACTTTGTGTACAGTATACTAATACAGGAGGCTTACTATGGATATTCGTATTTTAAAATATTTTCTTGCAGTTGCACAGGAAGAAAGTATAACAAAAGCCGCTGAAGTTTTACGTACTACTCAGCCGAATCTTTCAAGACAGCTTACCGAACTTGAGGAAGAGGTAGGCAGAAAGTTATTTGAAAGAGGCAGTAGAAAAATTACACTGACAGAAGAAGGGATGTTTCTTCGCAAAAGAGCAAAAGAAATTATTGAATTAGTGGAAAGAACAGAAACAGCCCTTTCCTCCTTTGATGAAATGGTTAGCGGTGTGATTCACATAGGTGCAGCTGAGACTAATGCCATGAGGCTTATTGGTGATGCCATGCTATCACTGAGAGAAACTCATCCACAGATTCAATATAATATTTTCAGTGGCAGTACCATAGAGGTAACGGATCAGCTTAATAAAGGATTACTTGATTTCGGAGTTCTGGTTGCACCAGTAGATTTGCAAAAATATGATTATCTAAAGCTTCCGATAAATGATATCTTTGGGGTCTTGATGCGAAAGGATAGCCCTTTGGCAAAGCTTAACTCCATTTGTCCAGATGACATAAAGAATCAGCCGGTTCTATGTGCCCATCAGCAAGTGGATGGAAATGTTCTTTCTGGCTGGTTAGGAGACGATTCCAAAAATCTGAATATCGTTTCCACTTTTAATCTCATAACGACACCTGCAATGATGGTAGAGGCTGGTCTTGGCTATGCTTTTACCTTTGATAAGCTAGTGAATACTTCAGGAGATAGCAATCTCTGCTTTCGTCCATTGGAGCCAAGGGTGGAAACAGGGCTCTATCTTGTCTGGAAAAAGTATCAGATATTTACAAAAGCTGCAAAGATGTTCTTGGAAGAAATTCAACGTAGTTTATTCTAAGATATATACAATGATTCTGTAATCATATGGCAGTCGAACCTCTGCCTATCAAAAAAGTCTAGTCACCATTCAGAACTAGACTTTTTTTCTTAAAATTGCTGTTACAGTTTTTACCTTCTAATCCCTTGCTATTTCAATTGCCGCCGATGCGTTATCATGTATTTCACCAAGCTCGTATACACTCGCATTAATTCGTCCTAATGGCACTTTTCCAAACCAATAACCAATATAACCATAATATAGTTATTGATGTAGAATAACAGAAGATGTTATTCTACATATTAGTATTTAGAGATTTCTTGTAGCACTTTTGAATTTCAAAAATAAAAAACACCGCAAACTCACTTCTGAATTATACGGTATCTAAAAATATCATTTACTTTATTCTTTTAAAGTGTTTATTTAAATGAGTTAAATCAACAAACCCGCACTCTACAACAGCTGAATAAACATCTCTATGTTTCTCTATTAACTTCTTTGAAAGCTCTACCTTATAGTTAAGAAAATACTGATATGGTGAGATTCCAGTGTTTTCTTTAAATAATCTTATAAACTTAAACTTTGACATTTCAAGCTCTTTACAGATATCATCAAGTCTTAATACATCTTTTGAATTACAAGAAATCATATCCTTTGCTTTTATAACTAAAGCATTATCTTTCTTATAACTTCTACAAAGATCATTTTGAGCAAAGCTATCTGCAAGAGATAAAAGTAATTCACTACATAATGCTTCATCCTTCTCTTTTAATATTGCATTTGAAAGGCTTAATATTCTTTGTTCAAGCCTATAATCCTATACAATAGGAGAATCAAAAGTCACTATATCCCTTTTTCAATAATTTTTTAAAAATAATTTTGGCTCAATATATAGCATAACATAATCAATACCTGACTCATCATGTGCCATTCCGTCATGAGGTTGTTCTGGATTAAAAAGAATAACGCCATTTTTATAGGATGATTGAACACTTCCATTTAAATTATACTGCTGAATACCACGAAAGGTTACCCCATTGCATATTCCTTGTGAGCATGCTTCTTATATCTAAAATTTGACATACTTGCTGACAACACAGTAATAAATGCCATAAATCCTATAATTGTTATACATACAACAAATATCATTAAAGTAGATAGTTTTGTGTAGTATGGCATAACAAAGCTTGGAATTACTGTCATTGTAAATAGTATAACCTTTGGTTTGATAAACTGAATAAGAAATCCAGACATAAATGTAACATTCTGTTTTTCAATTGTTTTTGAGGTATCCATTTTATATATTTGGTAAGCAAGATAAGCAATATAACTGCTCCCTATTATCTGCATAATAGGCAAAATCTTAGGTATTACCGATACAAGCATAGTATTTAAAACAGATGAAATGGTAAGTAATAAAGCAAATGCTATGGTTGCTCCATATGTATATTCAATCGCTTTTTTCGTGCCGAAATTATTTACTGTAGATAATATGCCAATATTTGTATATCCAGGTGTAACTGTAACAATAATGCAGTATATAAAAAAAAATGTAATATTCATAAAAGAAACTCCTTTGTAAGTATTTTTATAAATTATACATCTTAAAATTAAAGTCATATAGTACATTATTGCAAGAGCTATAGCTCATATTACAGAATGATATTTTTAAATAATCTCACTTTCTAAATTAATATTAATTACCCCTCATCCACTCTTTACTACTTATACTTCCAACCTTATTTTTTACATCTATAGTCCCAGTAGCATCTGATAAAAAATCAACTCTATATCCTTTATGAAAGGCTTCTCTTGCTGTCGTATCACAGCACATCTGAGTCATATATCCTGAAATAATAACTTCAGTTACATTTTCTTTTTTAAGAACCTCTTCTAAATTGGTTTCATGGAAACTGCTTGGTTTGTTTTTTTCAATAATATAATCAAAAGACTTCTCAAGAACCTTAGGGTGTATCTCCCACTCATTTGTATTTTTAATAAAGGTATCTCCAGAAAGAGAGGTATGCTGAACACCTATAACAAGAATCTTATTAGCTTTAGCATAATCCATAACCTTTAATATATTTTTAAGACTGTTATGAGGATAAGTAACCTTTAATTTACCTGTAAAATATTCATTTTGCACATCGATCACTAATAATGCTTTTTTCATATTCACTCCACCTTTACATTTAATTATCCTATTAGATTTGTTATACTAATGTTATCTTAAATCAAGGTTGAAATGTGAAAGGAATTCCTTAGTTTCACTTTAAAAATGAAAGGATTTTAAGCTTTATGTTTGATGAAATAGATTTGAAAATCATAGACATCTTAAAAACCAACTCCAAAACCCCACTTAAAGAGATTGGTGAAAAAGTTCACTTAACTCCTCAAGGGGTATCTAAAGGAGACTAATCTATGATACCTTAAGAACGTCTAATATATCCATAACATTTTCAGCTATAAAGTCAGCTCCTGCGCCCTCAAGTTCTTCCCTATCTCCATAGCCATATAAAACCCCTATGGATTTTATACCTACTTGCTTTGCACCTATAACATCATGTTCCCTATCCCCTATCATAATTACTTGTGATAGATCCTTTATCTCACAGCTCTCTAAGGCATGTCTAATAACATCTCCTTTTTTTGCCCTTGTCCCATCTAGGGTGCTGCCTGCTATATATGTAAAATACTTTGATAAGTTAAAATGTTCTAATATCTGTTTTGCAAATATTTCTGGTTTAGAAGTTGCTACAACTAACTCTTTATTATTACCTTTTAGTGCTTTCACTAAATCCTCAAATCCATCATAAATTAAGTTCTCAAATAATCCCTTATCTTTATAATATTCACGATAATAGTCTACTGCCTCTATAGCTTTCTCTTTTGAGAATCCGTAGTATTTTTCAAAAGAATCACTTAAAGGCGGCCCTACGAATTTATTTAATTGGCTCTTGTCCTCGACTTCAATACCGTATTTCTTAAGGGCATATACAATTGAATTTATTATTCCAACTCCTGAATCTGTTATTGTTCCATCTAAGTCAAATAGTATGTATTTATAATCCATTTACAATCTCCCCTTTCATAAATTAATTTTAACATTACCTTAAAATGAATACAAATTTTAGAAACTTAATTTTAAAAAGGATACTAAAAATAACGTATCCCTTTAATAATCCTCAAATTCTCCTCCGCCCTTTATATATTCATAATAATGATTAAAAGCAGCATCCACTATTCTATTTAATGAAATGTTTATATCTGGATGTATATTCTTAAGCTCATTCATCTTTCTATAGGATGAACTTCTAATAGAAAAGGCTCTCCTTACCTCAACATCATCTTTGAAAGACAACTTTCTCATTTTTTCAATATTATTTACTATATCAGTTTTATCTGTATTTTCTTTTTCTAACTTTGTTTCACTACTTATTATTTTTGTAGTTTTATTTAAGGTGCTATGAAAGATTTCTCTTTCAATGTTATCATATGGTTGCATTTCCGCCCAATCTTCTATTATATCTTCTTCTAATAAATTTTCATCTTCAACTTTTGGTTCTAAATCATTTTCTCTACTCATTTTAAACCCCCTATAAAATATTTATATAATACTATATGCTTTTAAAAGAGTTTTTGTACATTTGTACATTTGTACACTTGTACATCTGTACAGTTTAATTTTTGTAATATTGTACACTTTATTTTTTGTATTTCTGTACAATTGTACAGTTGTACAGCTGTACGTTTGTACAACTGTAATTATAATTTTCATTAGACAATTTAATATATCTTTAAACATTTTTCGTTAAAATTTTATACTTGTACTTTGTTAAAATATCTTAATTGTGCGTATTTTATATTGATAGTAATTTCTGAGGAGTTGATATAAATGCCTGCAAAAACAAGTTTAGTTTCTAAATCACTAATATTAGAAATTGAGAATGGAACAAAAAGTTCTGGAGAAATACTCTATAGAAAAAAGACCTTTTCTGGATTAAATCCTAATGCTACACCTGAAGATCTTCTTGTTGTAGCAAAAGCTATAAAGGCTGTTTTAGCTGATAATACAGGTAGATTTCTTGAAAGCGATCTATCAGAATTAATTGAAGTTTAAAAAAGTAAGATTTATTAACAAGAGGAGGCAATATTATGGATAAATCTTTGACACTAACTTTCCTTACAGAAAACGGCGATAAATCAACTTTAACAATTGTAGGTATTAAGGATAACCTAAGTGATGAAGAGATACTTTCATTAATGGATACAATCATAGAGAGAAAAGTTTTCTTGAGTAAAAATGGGTTATTTATAGACAGTTATAGTGCAAAAATAACTACTAAAGAGACTCAGAAGATCGATTTTAAGAAAAACAATTAATATATTTAAGGTGGTTGGATTTTATTCAACCACCTTTTTTATAATATTTCTATTTTATTGAACTATAATAAAATAACAACAATAAACTATTAGTATATTAAACATAATAGGTGAACCGCATGTATGTATTAATTCCAGATGTTTTTTATGTTCCTGTTAGATATTCACTAAATAATGAAGCTCTATTTAATTCTAATCAAAATATCCCTAGGCAAATATTAATAGGAGTATCCCTTCCTAATCAAAGAGAAGATAGATGGATTAGGGATGCTACTGCCATGAAAAAAGAGGCTGATGCTCAGGGAGCTACCTTAAAAATAGACTATTTCGACTTTGATCCAGTTAAACAAGCTGAACAAGTAGCTGAAATGATAAAAGAGAATGTCAGTATAATAATCATTGCATCAATAGATGAAGAAAACACTAAAAAACTAGTGGAAGATGCTCATGCTGTAGGTATAAAAATGATTTCCTATGAGGTAATTGCAAAAAATTCAGATATAGACTTTTTTGTTGGTTTTAACAATATAAGGGTAGGCGAACTTCAAGGAAGATACCTTACAACATATGTTCCAAAAGGAAACTATATTCTCTTATCAGGTTCCCCTAAAGGAGAACAGTTCAAAGAAGGTGCAATGGAGTATATAACCCCTTTAGTTATAAATAGATCAATAAAGGTTATAGCAGATAAAATAATTGAGGGCTGGATTCCTCTAAATGCATATATAATTGTATCTGATATTTTAAACAATATTTCAGATACAATAGATGGTATTTTAGCTCCAAATGATGCAATTGCTGGTGCTGTTATAGCTGCTTTAAGTGAACATGGTTTGGCTGGTATTACAGCTGTAACTGGACAAGATGCTGATTTAGAAGCAATTAAAAGAATAGTTGCTAGAACTCAGTTGATGACTGTCTTTAAGGACAGTAGAGAACTTGCTAAAACAGCTATTGATACCGCTATAAAATTAGTTAATGGAAGCGTGATTGATGTTACTAAGGATATTAATAACGGATTAAAGAATGTTCCCTCAATCCTAGTTGATCCAATAGCTATTGATAAAAATAATATAGATAAAACCCTTGTAGCTACTGGTATTTATAAAAAAGATGAAATCTTTAAAAGACAACTACATTATTATTAATCTATTCCCCTATACCTAATCACACTTTATATAAATAAAGGGTGATTAGGTATACTTTTTAATAAATAAGAAAAAACTTATCATAATGAATTAATAAATTTAAATATTGTCAACCTACTTATCTGAATTTATTAATTTCAAAACCTGAACCTTTCTATAACAAAGGTTTCATAAATTGGAGGCAATTTTATGTCACATGATCATGACCACAGTAGTACTAACACTGATTTTAACAAAAATAAATTTACTCAACTGTTTTTGGGCGCTCTTATATTTTTTATGGGTATATTTTTCAGTAAAACCTACGCTGACAATTTATATCTATTTTTCATATTTGCTATCAGCTATTTGATCCTTGGAGGGGAAGTAGTTCTT
>NZ_DCLI01000089.1:0-3297 GCF_002320975.1 Clostridium sp. UBA1652 | reverse complement strand
TTAAACGGTGTAAGCTCTTGATACAGCTTTAACAGTTGGGTATAAATATAAGCTCTCCAGCCATTCATTATTGTCATAAGTTATAATTAAATCCGCACCATCAAAACCATGATATAAAGTATCTAATAAACAATTAAGTTTAATGTGATCCTCTTCTTTGTAATAACATCGATATAGTGAAGAGGCTTTATTGACATATGGGGGATCAATAAAAATAGTAGTTTGATCCCACCAATAACTCTCTTCAATCATTTCACAAGCATCCTGATTAGTTATCGTTACTTGGTCTGAAAAGGAATGTAATTTTTCTATTCGTCTTATTAGTTCATCTGGATTCCACCTAGAAGTTAATTGTTGCGGTGTACCTTTCTTTCCTCCCAGTGGATTAGCATTATATATTCCGGAATAAGCTAACCTGTTAACAATCAAAGTATTCCATGCTGCCTCAACGATGTTTATTTTGTCAAAGTCCTTCTTAATAGTAAGTTGTGCTTTGTAAAAATCCTCATGTGAAGGAGTATATGTTTTCAATCGTTCCGTTAAAGCAAATGGCATATTAAAAATTACCCAATAAAGGGCGTATACACCAAAATCCTTATCATTTATATGTAAGTGGTTAATAACGCCCGCTTCTAACAATGCGAATTCTACACTTCCACCACCTGTATATGGTGAAACAAAGTGATTCATTTTTTTCTTATCGAGTTGATTATATATGTAATTGACCATTTTACTCTTACCACCAGGATAACGTAAAGGTGAGAGTCTCTTTCTAAACTTAATAGTAGATGCAATGGATTCGTTTTTTCCAGAGGAATCTTCTAATATAAGTAAATACCTTCCTGTATCCTTTTGATTAACTAAAGTAAACCCATCACATTCCTCACACCAATATCCAGTTTTATCTTTATTAAAGGTAAGAGCCTCTACTTCATCATTATAACAATACTGACATTTAAAATTTTTTATCATAATCAAACTCCTTTAAAAAACTATATATGGTTGTATTATAACCATATACGGTTTAAAATGGTAGTAGAAACAGCATAGAAAGGATCTTTTTATGAAGAAAACAATTGATAATTTTATGACGGTTTCAGAAGCAGCTGAAAGGTGGGGTGTTCCTGCCGATACTATAAGAAACTATTTAAAACCATCAAATAAAAAAAAATGGCAAAAAACAGAAAAAATGATTGAACTCGGCTTGTTAAAATACCACCAAAGTAAATTTGATACCAAAAAAGAGTGGATACTTTCAAAGGACGCAATGGAAGTTTGGTTTGGTGTGGAAAAGAAGGATGCGGAGTAACATTCAAAATTAGAAAGAGGGAACAATTTGTGAGTTTTTTTAATAAGAGGTTAGGAACTGTAAGGCTATTAGTACATCTACCAATGGCATTTTTATCTATTTTCATTTATGTTTTCCTACTCACTTCTTTAATATTGGTTACAAACCTACTTGTAGGAAAAATTGTTAACATGTGCTCTATTCATTCTATTATTTATTTCATATGAATTTTATCTAAGAAAAACAAATAATTTTTATGTTTATCCTATTACTTCAAATGAATATGAGGAAATCAAAGATAGGCACTTAATACATTACACTAATTCCATATCTGATGAAGACTATCAGTATTTTTTACAAACAGGTAAAATTAGATTGAAAGCTAAAATTAGTGCCAAGACAAATTATGTAATGAAATTTAAAAATAAAAGAAAAAACTACATATGGTTTCATCAAGAGGAACAAAATATGGAGCCAAATTTCAATTCTTATTACTTTTCACATATGCATGAAAATTCACCTAGAAAGTATAAAGTTATTATTAGAGTTTCCGATCTTGAGAAGGAGAGAATGCTAGTTCGACCAAGTAACAATAACGTAATAATAATGAACGACTTAGAGGTTCCAGGAATCATTTATACAAAGTATAATTCATATAATACAAAATTCTACTTAAAAAAATGTTTAATGATAATAAAGTTATTTAAAAATATAGTTTCAAACCCTTATGACTACGTTATCCGTATCAGCCATATTCATAATAAAGTTGTTTAACAAATTGTATTCAAGAAGGAACTAGGAAAGGGGTTTAAATAATCATGGGAAAATTCAAAAATGAAGATTTAGTAATTATTATGGAAGGAAAATATAAAGATGTTATTGGTAAAGTGGTTGATAATGAAGCACCTTTAATGTGGGTTATGCTATCTACAACAAATGAAATCGCAAATGTTCATGAAAATCATATGGAGAAATTAAATCTTGTTATGAAGGAAGAAGATTTCAAGGAATACGAAAAACTTATTAAAGGATTGAATGTAGATATAAAGACAATCTAAGTTGCTGGTACAAGTCAGAAATTAAACGACTTTAATATCTATTTTTAATAACTATATTATTTTTCAACAACTTTATTATTTGTGTACAAAAAATTAATTATTGGTGGATTATTAGGCTATATTCATCCTAAAGTTTGGCTATCTTCACTTCATCAAACGTACGGAATAGTAGTTGATTTTCTTTTAAAATTTTATAAAGGAGAAAGGAAAAAGAAAGAGCTTAATTATAAAATATAAAGTTTAAAAAACCTTGGCTTTTGAAAAATCATATTCAGGGAATTACAAACTTTGCACCCACTAATAGAAGAAAGGAAGTCAGATTGTGTTTTCAAAAAAAACTAAAAATGCAGAAATAATTTTTACAATAGGAGAAACAAAAATAGCAACTAAAATTAATATTGAGAGTGCAACAGAAAAAGCAGATTTGAATGGAGATAAAAATAACCCAAACAAAGATATTAACCACATTTCATTAATAGTTAAGGCTTCAGATAAAATAAAAAAAGATTTAGGTATAGTAATTCAGGATCTCAATCCTTCAGTAGAAGTGCGTTATTTATAATAAATAACAAATAATTAAACAAAAAGGGTGATTTAATGTTTTTTGAACCAACCTTAGATCATACAATTATTCATATGAAAATCAAGTGCTTTAATAAAAGTTGTGATAATGTGATTGACTTTTCATATTCAGAGGATTTCTCTCCTAGAATGGTAGGCGAATGTCCGAAGTGTGGGACTGAGTATTCTCGTAAAATACATGGGTTAAAAGATTCTGAAATTATTAGTAGAACAGAGCAACCAGTTTATCGTTAAGTAAGTCAAAGTAACAACGAAAAAAATTACTTATGGATGTTACGTTCACGAAGTGACTTTATTGTACTTTTTAAACAGCTATTTTATTTTTAATCATCTTTATTATTTCTAAACAAAGGGGCTGTCCGAAAAGTC
>NZ_DCLI01000059.1:0-17389 GCF_002320975.1 Clostridium sp. UBA1652 | reverse complement strand
TGACTTCATATAGTTAGTCTCGTTAAAATTATTAACCTCATTTCATTAAGCTATACAGATTAGTAAAATTAAAGAAAATTTAACTGTGTGGTTTAAATTACATTTGTTATAATGGGTAATAGATGATAGTATATAATTAACTTAAGTATTAGTGGGGGAGGGATAGGTATAACTCTTATTATATAGAGATACCGTACATATTTATGAAGAAAAAATTGATGATAGGTTTACTTGTAGCTTCAATGTTATTCGGAACAGGTGTACAAGCACTAGCTGACCCTTTAACAACAGCTCAACAGCAAGATTTAGATAATAGAAAAAATCAGATATCAGCAGCAGAACAAAAATATGCTGAATTACAAAATAAAGCAGATGAATTAAATATAGAAATACAAAAATTAGTTCTAGCCGTTCAAGAAAATGAAAGTAATATTTCTTCTGTTAATAAAGATATTGAAGCACTTAATGTTCAAATAGAAGATAATAAAAAAGAATTTGAGAAAAAGGAAGAACTATTTAAAACTAGAATTAAATTTTTATACGAAAATGGTGGACAAGCAAATTACATAACTGTTTTATTTAGTGCAAATAGTATAGGCGATTTTATTTCAAAAGCCCAAGCGATTGGTAAGATACTAAGTTTGGATAAACAAATCCTAGAGGAGCTTGATGAAAAGAAGAAGGAATATGATGTTAGTGTTGCTCGATTAGACACTAAAAAGACTGAACTGGAGAATTTAAATTCACTTAATAAATCTAAATTAAGTGATTTAGATCAAAAAAAAGATGAACAACTAGTTTACATTCAAAAAGCTAAAGAAGAGTATTCAAAACTTTCTAGTGATTTAATAACTACAGAAAGAAATTTATATAAACCTTTTGAGAATATAATAAATAACACAAGTAGTTCAATCAACGATTTAAATAATTCAATTTCAGCTTTGAACTCTTTAAAGTCAACTGTAACTAATTCAGATGTTAAAAATGAAATAAACAACTTACTCACAAAGGCAAATACTTCAATTAATAAGAAAAAAGCTGAAATTGAGGCAAACAAGCAAACTAATACACAAACGTCACCTACTAATAATCAAGCTCAAAAACCATCAAACAACACTAATACAAATCCTTCAAGCAATGCACCAGTATCTGCATCTGCTTCAAAGATTTTAGAAATAGCTTACAGCAAATTAGGTGCAGACTATGTTTGGGGTGCTACTGGGCCTGATGTATTTGATTGTTCCGGGTTTACACAATATGTTTATAGACAGGCAGGAATATACATATCAAGAACTACATATACCCAGATAAACGATGGAGTAGCAGTAAGTTATTCTAATTTACAACCTGGGGACTTAGTACTTACTAGTGCAGGACATATAGGTATATATGTTGGAAATGGACAAATGATACATGCACCTCAGACCGGGGATGTAGTAAAAGTATCAAAAATTTGGTCATTTTATGCTGCAAGAAGAATATTATAAATCTTTATTATAAAAAAAAAGTATGTAGATTTGCTTTACATAAAGAAGTCTACATACTTTTTTCGCATTAAATTCAATATATTGTATAAAAATATATAATATGTTATACTAATATATAAATATAATATTTTTATTAAATGAGGGGAACTATGGCACATATCTTTAATGGTGGAAATATAAATTACAAAGTTAGACAATCTCCTATACCAGAATTTTCTTGGCATACTAGTGAAAAACTAGCGGAACTTGTTGGCTCAAAACATTTAAAATTTGATGTCAGATCCTTAGATCCAGATAAGTATTCTTATCCCTACCATTTTCATAGAAATGCTGAAGAAATATTTGTGATTTTAGAAGGAAGCGGAACCTTAAGGACTCCAGAAGGGTTTAAGGAGATAAAAGCTGGAGATATCATTTTTTTTGAAATGGGAGCAACTGGTGCTCATCAACTCTATAATCATACAAATGAACCTTTGAAATTTTTAGATATACGAACAGATGTAGGCTTTGATGTATGCGAATATCCTGATTCAGGTAAGATAAATATCTGTGATAAAGAAGTATATGAATTAGGAGAACAGGCAAATTACTACAAAGGTGAAGATAAAGTTAGCGAAAAGTGGAAAGGAGGTACATAATGAATAAAAGCAAAGATTCAAATTTTGATATTATGTGTGCATTATTATTGCTTTGCTCTGGACTATTTTTTGAAGACGCATTTCCAATATTAATTATTGGTATAGGCTTAAGCATCTACGGTTTATTTAGGGTATTTAAAAAAGAGAAGCTTAAGTTATAAAGAAGAGGATATCACAACTTTGCGATATCCTCTTCTTTATAAAAATAATGCAACAATTACTGGAATTGTGAAAACAGAAAGCAAAGTAGTGATAAACACTGACTTAGCTGCAAGTTTTAAGTCGCCATCATATTGAGTAGCAAACAAAACTGCACTATTAGCAACAGGCATGGCCAAGTTAATTAAAGCAACCCCTAAAATCAAAGGGTTAGTTATAAAATAACTTAGAATAGGATATGCTGCTAATGGTATCAATATTTGCTTTATTATAGTATAAGGATATATCCTAAACTCAGTAAATACTTCTTTAATATCAATATTAGCTAAAGTGGAGCCAATAAGCATCATAGCAATTGGAGTAGTTATGCTTCCAACCATATCAAAACTGGATACAAAAATTGTAGGTATAGGTATTCTTAAAAAATAGATAATAATTGCGATTATGGATGATATTATTCCTGGTGTTAAAAGGTTCTTAACATTTGGTTTAACTTCTTTTTCAGTACCATAATTAATCAAAAATACACCTAAGGTAAATACTAAAAAATTAAATATCATATTAAATATTGAAGTGTAAAAAACAGCCTGATTACCAAATATAGATTTCATAACTGGAAATCCCATAAATCCTATGTTAGAAAATATAGTCATAAACATATAAAGTCCCTTTTGATGGTTTGGAATTCTCATTATCTTGACTAAAATATAACTTAAAAATGGTAATATAGCAAAAATAGTTACCGCAACTAAAAAAACAACTAAAACTTCACTACTATCATTGCTAGGCTCCAAAGATCCTACAGAAGCTATTATTAAAGCTGGTGTTGTCACATTAAGTAAGAGCTTATTTAGTTTTTGGTTTAGCTCAGCATCAAAAAGCTTTATTTTATTTAGAAAATATCCCAAACCAAGAATTAAAAATAATTGAATCATTTGATTAATAACAACATTTATATCCATCTTGTCCCCCTTAGAAAAGAGTAATAACTTTGTTATTACTCTTTGTAATCATTAGTATTAAAATAAACACTTTCCATTAGATTCAATAACTTTTTTATACCAATAAAAAGATTTTTTAGGAATTCTCTTGTAGGTACCATTTCCATAGTCATCACAATCTACATAAATAAACCCATAACGTTTGGACATTTGTTTTGTAGATTCAGAAATTATATCAATACATCCCCATGATGTATATCCTAAACAATCCACACCATCATATTCTATAGCATCTAACATAGCTTTGAAATGAGCTTCAAAATAATCTATACGGTATTGGTCATCTATAGTTCCATCTTCTTTAACAACATCTTTAGCTCCTAATCCATTTTCAACAATAAATAGAGGCTTACGATAACGGTCGTATAAATCTACCATTGAAATTCTAAGACCAATTGGATCAATCTGCCATCCCCAATCACTTGAAGGTAGATATGGATTTTTAATTGCATTAATTGTATTTCCAGCAGTAACATCTAATCCATCTGTTGAGGCAGCTGAACAAGAGGACATGTAGTAAGAGAATGATACAAAATCAACTGGATATTTTTTCATTATCTCATCATCGTTAGCTTCTTTCTTTATTTCTATACCATTATTTTTAAATCTTGAAAGTAAGTATGCAGGATACTCTCCAAAGACTTGTGTATCACTGTAACAATAAGTTGATCTCATATCTTGTTGCGCTTTTAATACATCTTCTGGCTTACATGTATACGGATAATATGTTAATTTTGTAAGCATACAACCAACCTTTGAATCTGGTATTATTTCATGACAAATCTTTGTAGCTAATGCGCTAGCTACAAATTGATGATGCATAGCCTGAAAAATAACTTGCTCCCAATTCATTTCTGGGAATCTATCTTCAATTAAACCACCTGTAGTGTAAGGGTGTCTTATCATTGAATCAACTTCATTAAAGGTCAACCAATATTTTACCTTATTTTTATATCTTTCACAAATTGTTTTTACATATTTCTCAAAGAAACCTATAACTTCTCTAGAATACCATCCGTCATAATTTAAAGTTAAATTAATAGGTGGTTCATAATGTGACATAGTTACTAATGGCTCAATTCCGTGTTTTAAACATTCATCAAAAACATCATCATAGAATTTTAAACCTTCCTCATTAGGTTCTTTATCGTCACCATTAGGGAATATTCTAGACCATGCTATAGACATACGATAAACTTTAAATCCCATTTCTCCAAACATCTTTATATCTTCTTTATAATGGTGATAGAAATCAGATCCATGGCGTTTTGGATATAATGATTCATCTTCAGACTTTAATGCATCTTCAATATCCTTAGTAGTAACTGTATTATGAGCTTTATAATCTGTTACATCTACATCAAGATGGTGTCTAGCACAGTCAGAGACACTTAAGCCTTTTCCGCCTTCTTTATAACCACCTTCAACTTGATTTGCAGCAGTAGCTCCTCCCCATAAAAATCCTTCTGGAAATTTTCTTGTTGTCATATTTTCTTCCTCCTATTGCTTAATCTTATGTCTAACCATTATAAATCACTAATTATACAAAAAGGATATAACAATGATTGAAACTTATAAGCAATATTATAGATTAAAATTGATTATTTGTTATACCAATTATGAAATATGGTTCCAATATTCAAAAGTTTTAATGATAACGTTTGTTTCCTGAAAAAAAGCTCCAATAATTTAACTTAACTATCATTCATCCACTCATACCTAGCTCCTTTTAATTTATTGGCAGTTTTTAATACAACATCATAACGATGAACCAATAAAGAAGCAACCAAAATATCAAGTATATACTGAGTAGACATTGTAAAAATAACATTTGAAAATTCTAAAGTGTTTTCAGTAGTCATTATATGTATATTATAATCGGTTAATTCAGCTAGCCTTTGATCTATATTTCCACTAATAGAGAGAGTAGGCATATTACATTTTTTTAAACGTTTGGCAGCATCAATTACATTAGAATTTTTTCCAGTATGAGATATTAAAATTGAAAAACTAGGAATATTCTCAAGCTGAAGAAAGCTAGCATGACTCCAGTGTATGCTTGAATATGAATTTGACGTTATACCTATCTCTCCTAACTTATAGCAAAACATTTTTGCAACTTCGTTATTTATTCCATCACCATATATATCAATAACTTTAGCTTTTTTCATTAAGCTAATTACGTTTATTAAAACATTTCTATCAATCATACTCCTTGTATGGTCAATTGCCTTAGAATATATAAGTGGCATAGTATGTATAATATCATCTATTGTACTGTTTGCATCATAAGGAATCGTTTTTAAAGATTCTTTTAATTTCATCATTTCAGGATACTCAGATGCGTATATAAATTTTAAATCACCAAATCCTTTAGTTCCAAGCTTTTTACAGACTCTAATAATTGTTGATGCACTTGTATAGCTGGCTTTTGCAAGTTCAGAAACATTCATCTCTAATAAGTCTTTAGGAAATTTAATAACATGCTCAATCACAGCTTGTTCTTGTGCTGTTAAATTCTTTAAGTTCTGCATCTTATCTATTATCATAATATACCTCCCTTTTAATTCTATATTATCATCTTTTCTAAAAAAGATTTATAAATTTTCTAAGTTTGCAAAAAGTATTTATAAATGATATGTTAATAATAACAAATTTACCATTAAAGAGGGATAAACATGGAAAAGATAATAAGAGAAGTAACAAGCTTACTAGAAGAGCTTAATATTAAATACAGATTATATAACCATAAGGCAGTATTTACCATAGATGAATTAGATACACTTGATATAAAGTTTGAAGGTATGTACTGTAAAAACTTATTTCTAAAAAATAGTAAAGGTGATATACATTATCTTCTTATTCTAGAAGATTCAAAGAAAGCTAATCTTAAGGAATTAGCAAGGTATCTAAATAGTACCAGGTTATCCTTTGCTAGTGATGAGCGTTTAAACAATTATTTAGGATTAAAACCAGGATCAGTAACTCCTTTTGGAGTTATAAACGATTCTAAAAAGGAAGTTATTGTTTTATTAGATAGAGATTTAGTTGGATTAGATAAAATAAACTTTCATCCAAATACGAATACCGCAACAATAACCATTTCTTACTCTGATCTTTTAAAATTTTTGGAATACGAAGGAAATAGAGTAGACCTTGTAGAAATTTAAATGTAGTTGTATGGAGTCCCTAATATTTTTATAAAGCAAGAAAGAGGATATGAATTTATGTATACTAAAGAAATTAATATAAAAGAAAGTCTTACGTCCAATTGTGAAAATTGTTTTGGATTATGTTGTGTATCATTATTTTTTTCTAAATCAGAGGGGTTTCCTATAGATAAAATTGCAGGCAAACCCTGTATAAATCTAAAAGATGATTTTAAATGTAGGGTTCATAAAGACTTAAATAAAAAAGGTCTTAAAGGCTGCCTTGCTTACGATTGTTTTGGAGCAGGACAAAAAGTCTCTCAAGTTACATATAGCGGTGAAAGCTGGAAAGACAATCCCAATATTTCAAAAGAAATGTATGAAGTTTTTGTTATTGTTAGGCAACTTCATGAAATACTTTGGTATCTTACTGAAGCATTTAGGTTACAATCCGATTTAGAAGTTAAGAAAAATTTAGAGCCATTGATTCAAAGAACTGAGGACTTTACTAAATTAGATAGTCAAGCTATCTTAAAAATAGATATTATTTCTCATAGGTTTGAAGTAAACAAACTACTTTTAGAAACTAGTAAATCCATTAGAAATAAGGTAAAGAAAAAAAACTTAAATCATTTAAAAGCTAAAAACAATTTCAGCCTTATAGGAAAAGACCTTAGAAAAACTGAATTAATTGGAGAGGATTTAAGTGGATCTTTTTTAATTGCTGCAAATTTAAGTGGTGTAGATTTAAGTTTTACTGATCTTATAGGTGCAGACTTAAGAGATGCTAATATTAGGGGAGCTGATTTGTCAAAAAGTATTTATTTAACTCAAGCTCAGATTAATTCTGCCAAAGGCGATTATAATACAAGATTACCCAAAACTCTTATTAGGCCTTCTCATTGGACAAAGTAATTTATATTTAGGAGTGATATTCATGAAAGAGGTTAAATTAAAAAACGGTGAAGTTTTATTTATTAGGAAACCTACAATTGAAGATGCTGAAAATATGATCAAATATCTAAACACTATAGGAGGAGAAAGTGATAACTTGCTTTTTTCAAAAGATGATTTCCATCTATCCATTGAACAAGAAAAAGAATATATAAAAAATCTTACGAATAACCCTAACTCAATTATGTTGTTAGGGTTAATTAATAATGAAATCATTAGTGTTTCAGGGTTAATTACTAGCTCAAGAAAAAGAATAGCACATAATAGTGAGTTTTCGATATCGGTAAAAAAGACCTATTGGGGATTAGGAGTAGGAAACGCTATTATGGATGCAACTATAAACTTTGCAAAAAGTACTAAAATGATAAAAAACATCAGTTTAGGAGTTAAATCTGACAATGTTAATGCTATAAAATTATATGAAAAGCATGGATTCGTAAAGACTGGAGTTCATAAAAACTTTTTTAATATTGATGGGATTTATTATGATGAGATTTTAATGGATTTAAACTTATAGATTTAAATAAATATAAAAGAAGGTACTCTATAAAAAATTGTAGTACCTTCTTTTTATATGTGAAATATATCAAAATAGGAGGTTGATATATTTAAAAAAATTAAAGGAAGGAAGAGGTAAATATTGGTGATATTCAATGGTCTTTATATCCTTCCTTTATATGAACAACATTCATTGGGGGAATGTTATTGAAATTATTGACTTAAATCTTTAATATTATTCAATTAAGTTGATTATTTTTTTATAAATTTACGTTATACAATTTGGTTAAATATGCTATAATTTTAATATAAAATAAAAGAATTAATTTATTATCATAAATAGAGTAAATATCATATATTTATATAAGAAAACATTTACTTTAGGCAATTAGATGTAAGCTTTCAAATCGTTGTTCTTTGAAAAGTGGATAATACGGTGTAAAACAATAGCAAAGATGCATTTATATGAAAATATATTAATTAAAGGAATTTAAAGCACCGTAATATTCATAACTGAGTTGTATGGTGTTTTTATCATACAACTCGAATTTAGGATGAGCTAAATGATTAATAACAATAAGAGTAGGTAGATTAATATGAGTATGCAAGTAATAGATTTTTTAAAGTTTAATATATTGGAAGAACCTATATGGTTTAAAAGTGCTAAAGAAGCTGACTCTTGGGGTAAAGCTTCTTATAAGTCGTGGTTAGATACTCTAACTACTAAAGAAAGAGTTGCACTAACCAAGTATACTGGCGAAGTATTTTATAGTAATATTAATGATACTTTAAGAGGATTTGGTTCTTTTAATGGTGCAAATGAAGCATACTGCCACTTATTAACTAGTGCTTTAGAAAAAGCTGTTACTCCAGAGGATATATTAGTCTATAGAGGAACATCAAAAATGATGCTTGGGGAGCTTAGAAATCTACATGTTAATCAATTAGAAGGAAAGATTATTGAAGATAAGGCTTTTATGAGTACAAGTTTAGTTGAAGGCGAAATATATGATAGTAATCTAATATTACACATGAATGTTCCTAAAGGTGCCCATGGTGCATATATTGGAAACTTGAGTTTTTTACAAAATGAATGTGAATTTCTATTAAATAGAGGTTATAGAATGTTAATTAAAAAGGTGTTGAAAAATAGTTTATGTTACTTAAAACTAGAAGTTGATGTATTAATAGAATAAATTTTTAAAATTATATATAGTAAGGAAGTGTTTCAATGATAAGATTAGTACAAGGATCCGTATTAGGTTTTTGCGTTGGAGATGCACTAGGCGTACCCGTAGAATTTGTTGATAGAGGAACACTTAAATATAAACCGGTTGTTGATATGCGTTCTTTTGGTGTTCATGGACAGCAGAAAGGAACATGGTCAGATGATAGTTCATTATTATTATGCACAATGGAAAGTTTGCTCCAAGGATATGATATAGTAAATTTAGCTAATACATTTTTAGCATGGCTTGAAAATGGTCATTGGACAGCTAGGGGAAGAGTATTCGATGTTGGGTTTACTACGATAGAGTCTTTAAAAAGAATAAAAAGAGGCATAGCTCCATTAGAATCTGGTAATAGAACTGTTTTTGATAATGGAAACGGCTCTTTAATGAGAATACTTCCTTTTATATTTTATTTGAATAATGAAACAAACTCCTTTAGAAAATTTAGAATAGTTGGTGAAGTCTCAGGTATAACTCATGGTCATATTGTAAGCAAAGTAGCCTGCTCAATATATATCGAAATGGGGATAAACATATTAAAAGGTTACAGTTTAAGGGATAGTTATGAGTTAATGAAGGAAACTATACTTAAACATTACATAAACAAACCTACAAAAGAACTAGATAAGTTTTCAAGAATATTAAAGCAGGATATCAGAATACTTAAAGAAGGAGATATTAAATCTACAGGTTATGTGTTAGATACTTTAGAAGCTGTTTTTTGGTGTTTATTAACTAGCAAATCATATAAAGAAGCTGTTTTAAAAGGAATAAACTTAGGTGAAGATACAGATACAATCGGTGCCTTAATAGGTGGACTAGCAGGGTTGTATTATGGCATTGATAGTATACCTGAAGATTGGATAACTGCTTTAGCTAGAAAAGATGACATTGTCGAATTATGTATTTTATTTGCAAATAAATTTAAATTGATATAAAATAAAACCTAGAAGAGTCTTAATTCTTCTAGGTTTTTATATCGTTATAAGGTTAAGAAGTAAATAGAGGAGAATTAAAAATACGACAATTGCAATTAGTTAAAACTAGATAATAAAATCTTTAGTATATTATATGTAAAACATAGAACTTTTGCTACTAAATTTGATTATTTATAAAAAGATGAAACTGAAAAATTTCATCTTTTTTTATTTTATGTAAAATATAGTTAATTCAAAATACAAATAGTTCTTCGTCAAAATATTTAATAGAACTTAGTATTCATCAAGGTTTTGTAATTATTTTTTAAATAGAATTCAAATTTTGTTTAGTCTTAATACAAAAGTTGAACCCAAATGAAATTGAAAACGATAAATGTTTCAAATAGAATAAATATTGAGGAGGGGATGAAAAATAAACTCCAAGGAAAAGATTATAATTAATCTTAATAAAGAAGTGGGGGTTATTATAAATGGATAAAGAAATTGTATCAATTCTTCAGATTTTATTAAATAGTACACTAGTTACTACAAAAGGTTTGCAAGAAGAAACTAATTCCTCGAAAAGACAAATTACTTATAGGTTAGATAAAATTAATGAACTGTTTAAGTCTAAAAAAGCACCCCTTATAACTTTAGGCACTAATAAGGATATTGTAGTACCAAAAGAAACAAAGGATGCAATTAAAGAAATTCTTGAAGAAAATTATTCCAAAAACACTTACTACTTCAATAAAACAGAACGACTTTTATATATGTATTTAATGCTTTTTATTAACATGGAAGATGTATCAATAAATCATTTTATTGATTCTTTAAAGGTAAGCAGATCTACTGTAAACCTTGATTTTAAAGATTTGATTCCGGATCTTGAAAAAAAAGGCATTGAAATAAAAAACAATCGTACAAACGGCTATTATTTAATTGGGTCTGAGATGGAAATTAGAAGAGTACTTATAAAAAATATTATAGAGACCCTATCAAATGAAGAAAGTTCAAGAGTTTTTGATATTTTTATCGAAGAGTATAAATTAGACAGTTTCGAGAAAGCTAAAGAAGTAATATCAAAGCTTGTAAAAAAACATGAAATTACTTTTGTAGAAAACAGATTAGTAGAATTCATCTATATATTCATTTTCTTAAAAGCTAGAATGCTTTCAAAGAAGATAATTATTTCAAAAAATATAGATATTCCTAATATTGCAGTTATGAACTCCATGAAGGAATATAAATTTGCTGAAGAATTATTAGAATTATATGATAGCAAAGATAAAATAAAATCTCATGATGTAATGTACATTAGTGCTTGGATTT
Source organism: Clostridium sp. UBA1652 (assembly GCF_002320975.1). Lineage (NCBI taxonomy): Bacteria > Bacillati > Bacillota > Clostridia > Eubacteriales > Clostridiaceae > Clostridium > Clostridium sp. UBA1652. The sequence continues at coordinate 6,022 of NZ_DCLI01000059.1, read as the reverse complement.
TAGGTATATCAGTAGGAGATGATGAAGAAGATACAAAAGATAGGTCTGTTATTTCAGAAATTGTAAATAAGATGATGACAAATTTTGAGTATTTAAGTGGTGTTTATTATATAAGCAAAGAAAAAATATTTAAACAACTATACTCTCATTTTAGACCTGCTTATTACAGACTTTTGTTCAAATTACCTGTTTACAATCCACTTTGTGAAAAGGTAAAAGAAGAATACCGATTAGTATACAGAATTGTAAGTAATGCAATGAAAGAATTCTGTAGCCTATTTGGAGAAGAAATTCAAGAAGAGGAATTAGCTTATTTAACAATGCATTTTGCAGCTATTTTCTCTAATAAAAAAGAATTTGATATTCTTAGAAAAAGGACAGCTCTAATAGTTTGTTCAAACGGTGTTGGTAGTTCAGCTATCTTACATGCAGAGCTTACAAGTTTATTTCCAGAACTACACTTTTTACCACCGTTAGAATCTTCTAAACTAGAAAACTTCGTTGAACCTGTAGATATAGTGTTTACTACTAATTATAAAGCTGAAGGTTTAGAAATAGATGCACCAGTAATTAAAGTTAGTCCTGTAATGACCCAAAAAGAGAAATATAAAATTACACGTGAAGTGTATATTCAATTGGGTGATATTTTTTTAAGACAACCAAAAATAGATGAAGTTATGGATATAATAAAAAAATATGCGAAAGTAACTTCTGAAAGTATGCTTTCAAGTGAATTATTATCCTATTTTACACAAATAGAAAATTTTACGTCTAAAGGAGAAGAAGGACTTATGCTAAGTGATATTACAAATGAAACACTAATAAAACTAAATGTTCCAGCTAAAGATTGGGAGGATGCTATAAGACAATCTGCTTCAGTTTTAGTTGAAAATAATAAAGTAACTGAAGCTTATGTAGATGCTATGGTTAATACAGCAAAAGAATCTGGTCCATATATAGTAATTACAAAACATGTGGCACTTCCGCATGCAAGGCCAGAAGCAGGATCAAAAGAAATTTCAATAGGAATTGCTACTTTAGAAAATCCTGTTGAGTTTGGAAATGAAGATAATGATCCTGTAAAGTATGTATTTTGCCTAAGTGCAATAGACAATAATAGTCATTTACGTGCTATGTCTGAGTTAGTTGAATTATTCGAAATGGATGAATTCTTTAAAACTTTGGATACCGCTAAGGATCCAAAAGAAGTTATGGATTTTATAAAAGCACATGAATCATAAATAAAAGGAGGAATTAGTTATGTATAAATTATTAATCGCATGTAGAGCAGGGGTTGGATCAAGTTTAATGCTAAAGATCAAAACTCAACAAGTTATAAAGGAAAACAATTTTCCAATAGAAGTAGAGCATGGTTCATTAGATTCATTAAATGGATTTAATGGAGATGCAGTAGAAACATTAATTGATGTTGCAGAAGAATTACAAAGTAAAAATTTAAAATTTGATATTATTGGTATTCGTAATATAGTTGATCGTAATGAAATTAAAACAGCATTAGAAAAATTTCTTGCTTCAAAAGAAAAATAAAATTTAATAAAATAACAAAATTTAATAAAATAAGGGGTAATATATATGAAATTTATTATAAGTTTATTAAGTACACCTGCTGTATTGCTTGGTGTAGTTGCATGTATAGGTCTAATTCTTCAAAGAAAATCAGTTACTGAAATATTTACTGGTGCTTCAAAAACACTTATTGGTTTCTTAGTATTTGGTATTGGTGCTTCAGCAATGACTGGATCATTACAAAACTTTAACAAACTTTTTCAATATGGTTTTGGTATAACAGGTGTTATAGCTTCCCCTGAAGCTGCAACAGCACTTGCACAAAGTACATATGGTTTCGAAGTTTCATTAACATTGATTCTTGGATTCATATTAAACTTAGTATTTGCACGTATTACAAGATTTAAGAACATATTCTTTACAACAGGTCATAGTTTATTCTTCTCTTGTGTACTTGTACTAATTATGCAAGCTCACGGATTTAGTAGTACAGTTACTATCTTAGTTGCTGCAACTATATTAGGGTTTATGTCAGCTGCTTTACCTCAATTCTGCCAACCATTTATGCGTGACATGACAGGTGGAGATGAGCAAGCAATTGGTCACTTTAATATGATTGGTTATGGATTATCAGGTTATCTTGGTCGTATATTCTCAAAACATAAAGAAGAATCGACAGAAACCATAAAATTCCCTGGTTGGTTATCAATATTTAGAGATTTCTTAATGGGCCTATCAATAGTTATGTTAATTTTATTCTATGTTGCTACAGTAAAAGCTGGGCAAACATTTACTCAAGAACTTGCTGGTTCACAACACTGGCTAGTGTTCCCTCTAGTTCAAGCATTTACATTCGTAGCTGGTATGTCAGTATTAATGACAGGTGTTCGTATGTTCTTAGCTGAAATAACTGCTGCATTCGTTATTATTTCAGAGAAATATATTCCAGGATCACGTCCTGCATTAGATGTTCCAACAGTATTCCCATATGCACCAAATGCAGTAATCCTTGGATTTATATCAGCATATACTGCAGGCTTATTAGCTATAGTTGTTATGGCATCATTCCCTAGCATATTCCCTGTAGTTATTATTCCGGCTGCTCATATATGTTTCTTCTCAGGTGGTACAGCTGCAGTATTTGGTAACTCATCAGGTGGATGGAGAGGTGCTCTTTTAGGATCATTTGTTGCTGGATTATTACTTGCATTCTTACCAACAATACTATATCCAGTTTACGGAACACTTGGTATTGAAGGTGCAACATTCCCTAATATAGACTACAACGTAGTGGGAACTGCATTGCATAAGATTTTACAATTAATAAAACCTATGTAAAACATTAATATTATATAAGAGCCATATATATGGCTCTTATGACTTTAAGGAGGATAAATTATGATAGAAAAAACACTACCAACATTCTTAGAAATTCTATCTAATGAAGTTTCGACATTTATTTCTTCAGTAGATGAAAATGCTATTAATCAAGCACGTGATTTAATTCTTAAATCAGAAAAAAATCATGGACGTGTACATGTTACAGGTATTGGTAAACCAGGTCATGTATCTGGATATGTTTCTTCACTACTTTCATCAACTGGAACACCTGCTTATACCTTACATGGTACGGAAGCAGTTCATGGATCTAGTGGTCAAGTAGTTTCTGGAGATATTGTTATAGCTATATCAAATAGTGGTGAAACTCAAGAGTTAAAAGCAACTGTAGAAACTTTAAAAGCTAATGGAGCAAAAATAATTGGTGTTAGTGGTAATGCTGATTCATGGTTAAAAAACGCTTCAGATTCATTTTTGTTTGCTGGCATAAAAAAAGAAGGAGATGATCTTAATAAAGCTCCTCGTGCTTCAATTCTTGCAGAGACTATTGTGTTACAGTCATTAAGCGTTGCATTACAATATGCTAAAGGGCTTGATTCGCAAAAATATTTAAAATGGCATCCAGGCGGAAGTCTTGGACAGTCTATTAGAGAAGGGAAGTAATTTTTATGGATTATAAAGGTATTATATGTGCAATGATTACACCACTTGATGAAAATCAAGATATAAATCCACAAGCAACTCGTGATTTGATCGATTACCTAATTAATAAAGGAGTTTATGGATTATTTATCTTAGGTACAAATGGTGAATGTCATGTACTTACTGATGATGAAAAAGTTGAGTTTGCTAAAATCGTTATTGAACATACTAATAATCGTGTCCCTGTATTTGTTGGTACAGGTGGTAATTCAACACGTGAAGTTATTAATTTATCAAAAAGAATGGAAGCAATAGGTGCAAGTGCACTATCAATTATTACTCCATATTTTGTCCCACCAACCCAAAAAGAACTAATTGAACACTACAAAGCTGTTGCAGCAGAAGTTAATTTACCAATAATGATGTATAATATGCCTGGTAAAACAGGGATTAATATAGAACCTGAATCAGTAAAGGAATTAGCTAAGGTTAAAAATATTGTTGGAATCAAAGACAGCGGTGGAAAATTAGATAACATGAAAGCTTATCTTGAGGCAACTAAAGGAGAGGACTTCGGAGTATTCTCAGGATCAGATTCACTTATTCTTGACATCCTAAAAGTAGGTGGACATGGTGCAGTTGCTGCAACAGCAAACTTCCTTGCTGGTATTGATGTAGCAATCTATAACAACTTTATAAAAGGTGATATAGAAGCAGCACAAAAAGCTCAAGATAGTATTGAAGAACTTCGCCGTATTTTGAAGTTTGGAACAATACCATCAGTCATAAAGCAAACTGTTGTATTTAATGGCATAAATGTTGGTCCGGCGCGTCTTCCTGTAAGCAGAGTAACAGGAGAAAAACTTGATGAAATCAAACGTGTAGTAGAAGATTATAAAGAAAAATTTAATAAGGATTTATAATACAAATCTTTATAAGTTTAGTTAAATTCAATACAGACATAAACGTATTTTAATGAATATCGAGGTGGATTATATGAAAAAGATGAATATAACAAAAAGAATGGCAGAAGTTGGGGCACTTGCAATTGTAAGAGCAGAAACACTTGATCGTGCATGTGAAATCGCAGAAGGCTGTATTAAAGGTGGCATACCAGTTATGGAAATGAGCTATACCTTGAATAATGCCGGAGAAATCATTGAAGGACTTAGCAAAAAATATGGGGAAGCACTTTGCGTAGGAGCAGGAACTGTTTTAGATAGCGAAACAGCTCGTCATGCTATATTACATGGAGCTCAATTCATTATTGCACCAAATTACGATGAAGGTGTAGCTAAAATCTGTAACAGATACCAAATCCCATATGCACCTGGTTGTACATCTTTAACTGAGGCAGTTGATGCGTTAAGCTTAGGGGCAGCATTTATCAAAGCATTCCCAATATCAGACTTCTATGGAGCAAAACTAGTAAAAGTATTCAAGACACCACTTCCTTATATGCCGATTCTTGCAAGTGGAGGAATCACTCTTGATAACTTACATGTATGGTTAGAAAACGGTGTTGATGTTTGTGGTTTTGGTGGACTATTAACTCAAGGCAGTATTGAAGATATAGCTGAAAATGCTAGAAAAATTAGTGAAATCATTAAAAAGACAAGAGAAGCTTAATATTAATATAAAAGAGGTTGGAAACACTAACTATGTTTCCAACCTTTCTTTTATAATTTGAATATATTTGTTAAATTACTCATGTTTTCAGACAAATCAACTAATTCACTAGAAGTTTTATCAATTTTACCAAATAATTTTTCTTGTGAATCAAGATTTGATTTAATTTCATTTGATACACTTAATCCATTTTCTATTGTCATATTTATGTCTTCAATAGTAGCTGTCATTTCCTCTAAAGAAGCAGCTTGATTTGTAACTCCATCTGTAATGTTTTTAAGCATCTTAAATGTATTTTGCATATTCTCTATTATTTTATCTATACTTAATTTCACTTCATTAGATTGAGAAACTCCAAGAATAATTTTTTTATCAGTCATTTCTACAGCAGAAACTACATTTTTTGTTATGCTGTTCATATCTTTTACAAGACTTCCTATATCCTGAAGTGAATTATTAGTATCTTCAGCAAGTTTTCTTATTTCTTCAGCTACTACAGAAAATCCTCTACCTGCCTCGCCAGCTCTAGCAGCTTCTATTGCTGCATTTAATGCCAAAAGATTGGTTTGTTCTGAAATTTGAGAAATTATATTAACTATTTCTGAAATCTTATTACTTTGAGTTTCTAGTTCAGTAACTTCTTTACTTACATTTTGCCCATTCACTGCAACCTCATTTATAACTTCTACTATTGAGTTAACTGAAGATTTACCAACTTTAGCAGAGTCTTGTACTCCTTTTGCGTATGTTTCAATTTTTGCAGCCAGTTCTGCAGTTTGCTGTGAATTATCTGTAATACCAGACAACACCATTGATGCTTGTTTTATACTTTCAGCATTTTGATAAGAATGGTCAATAAGTTTTTTTATATATATATTCTAATAAA
>NZ_DCLI01000010.1:0-9683 GCF_002320975.1 Clostridium sp. UBA1652 | reverse complement strand
ATATCTCACTTTACACTATCATAAAGTTTTCTCTAATAATACTAAATTTATAGTTATATATCAATAAAAGAAGGTGAAGAAATAAATTATTTTCTCCACCTTCTTTTGGTTAAATATTAAATCCAAGGTAATAAAATGTAAACTGATTTAATTTAAAACTATACTGCATTGTGAACGAAGGATGCTATTCTATCAACTGGTATATCACTAACTGCACCAGTATTAAAAGGTCTTCTATTACCATTATGGTTGCAACATTGATTGCTATTTCCTGAATTTATTTGATAATACTCATCACAAGCGCTACCTAAAGGGCATGCTGGGGGAGCCCCTGTTTCATTTAATAGCCTTATGAAAGTTGGGTTTACTGCTAAAAGTACTCCTGTAAACCCTTGACCAGATAAACCTCCACTTGTTGTGAATACTGTAACTGTTTCACCTATATATCTAGCCATATGAGCTACAAAATTACAATCTGAACCGTTAGCCATTTTGAATTTCCTCCTCTGTAATAAATTTATCATTAAGCTTAATGATATGAGACAAAGTATCTTGATATATATTATGAGCGAAAGATTTATGTTGTTACAAAAAAATACAAAATATTTATAGAAAATACATTTATATACAATTAGGGATGGCGAAATATATTTGTATAATATACTCTCCTCTTGGCAAACTAATTTTTAGAAAATCCAATAGAAAGGCTGTTAATTATGAATAATACAAATGGAATATCAGTTTATAGTGAAATCGGAAAACTTAAAACTGTTTTACTACATTGTCCAGGATCGGAGTTAGAGAATATAGGACCTGCACACTTGCAACAGCTTCTCTTTAACGAAATTTTATATATAAATAAAGCTCAAAAAGAGCATAATCAATTCTCAGATATTTTAAAAAAAGAAGGAGTTGAAGTTCTTTATATAACAGAACTTATGGCTGAGGTCTTAAAAGATAATAAAATAAGGAAAGAATTTTTGGATGACTTTTTGAAAGAAGGAAATGCAGATGTAACTGGCTTAAAAGAAAACATCCTTGAATATTTAAAGCAGTTTTCACCAGAGGAATTAATAAAGAAATGTATTGGAGGAATAAAAAGAGGGGATATACAAGATAAAAGAGCAAATAATCTCGAAAATATGGTGAAAAATGCTCATCCTTTTTACATAGACCCTATTCCTAATTTATATTATCAAAGAGATATATTTGCCTCTGTAGGAAAAGGAATTTCCTTAAGTGTAATGGCAAATAAAGTGAGAGATAGGGAGGTTTTATTACCTGAATACATATTTAAATATCATCCAAGATTTAAAGGTACAGAGATGTGGTACCATAGGCAAAAGGCACACACCATAGAAGGTGGAGATATATTAATCTTATCTGATAAAGTAGTTGCCATAGGGATAAGTCAAAGAACCCATCCAATAGCTATAGAAAAGTTAGCGGAGAAACTACTGTCATCATCAGAGTCTTTTGAAGTGATTTTAGCCTTTGATATACCTAAAGAAGATGCCTATATACATTTAGATAGAGTATTTACAATGGTTGATTACGATAAGTTCACTATATATCCACAAATACAGGAACCACTAGATGTTTATAGTATAACTATGGATAAAAATAATAAAATAAAAATCCTATATGAACATGATGATTTAGCAAAAATATTAGCAAAACATCTTAATTTAGGTACAGTTAATTTAATAAAATGTGGAGATGGAGATCCGATAGCTGCTAACAGAGAGCAATGGAGTGATGGAAGCAATACTTTAGCTGTAGCGCCAGGAAAGGTTATATGTTATGACAGAAATTATATAACTAATAATGCTTTAAGAAAAAATGGCGTGGAGGTTTTAGAAATAGAATCTTACGAGCTGTCTAGAGGCGGTGGAGGCCCTAGGTGTATGAGCATGCCTATAGTTAGAGATAAATCGTAAAAGTGACAACTAAAACCACATAAGTTTTCACTTTATTTCAAAAATACTAATTTAGTGAGAAAATATTATTAAAATATTATCTTTAAGCGATTATTATTAGAATTAATATATAAAAAACAAATAAAGTGAAAACTTGAGTATGGTACTGTATGAAGTAGTATTTAAGAAATAAATTAATGAGAAGGCTTCTCTAATGAAAAAACAATTATGAATTTTTTGTTACAATATAAATATATGCGAAAGTAATTAAGAGAGGACGTGAGTATTATTTGAGGGAGCTTTTAAGTAAATTCAAAGAAGTTACAGTATCAGTATTGCCTATAACTATAATTGTGTTAATACTTAATTTTACCATTACTCCTATAGAGTCAGATCTAATATGGAGATTTCTAATTGGGGCTGTATTTATAATAGTTGGATTAGGAATATTTTTATTTGGTGCTGACTTAGGAATTCAACCCATAGGAACTTTAATGGGGTCAACACTAACAAAAACTAAAAAAATACCAATAATAATTTTATTTGGTTTTGTTCTAGGATTTTTTATAACCATAGCAGAACCAGATTTGCAAATACTAGCAAAACAAGTAAATGAAGTTACATCTGGAGCAGTATCACAAGCTGTATTATTGATAGTTGTTTCTTTAGGAGTAGCAGTGCTACTTGTAATAGGTTTATTAAGAGTAGTTTTTAATATAGCCTTATCTAAAATTTTAACAATTCTTTACGGGATAATATTATTACTATCTATCTTTACTTCATCTGGTTTTTTAGGAATATCTTTTGATGCGGCAGGAGCCACAACAGGATCTATGACAGTTCCTTTCATATTAGCTTTAGGTTTAGGAATAGCATCTGTAAATGGGAAAAAAACATCAGAAGAAGATAGCTTTGGGCTAGTAGCTATAGCATCTATTGGACCTATAGCATCTGTACTCATAATGAGTATCATATCAAAAGTTGAAATTTCAGCAGAACTTTCTAATAATAAAAGCGAAGCTGTAAATGGAATTCTTTCTCCTTATATACATGAGATACCAAAGATACTATTAGAAGTAGCAGTAGCCTTATTACCATTAGTAGTACTATTTTTAATATTTCAAATAATATATTTTAAATTATCAAAAAAGAAATTTATGAAAATACTAAAGGGAATGGGATACACATTTATTGGATTAGTTTTGTTTTTGACTGGAGTAAATGCAGGATTTATGGAAGTCGGAAGCGAAATAGGAAGAGCAGTGGCTTTATTAGAAAATAATTGGATTCTTATACCAATAGGGTTTATACTAGGATTTACAGTTATATTTGCAGAACCAGCTGTTCACGTATTAAATGAGCAAGTTGAAGAGGTTACAAGTGGTCATATAAAGAAAGAATTTATATTATATACACTATCTATAGGAGTAGCAATAGCAGTTTCATTATCTATGATAAGGATAATGGTACCTTGGATGAAATTAGCATACTATCTATTACCAGGATATATAATAGCTATAATTCTTTCATATAAGGTTCCTAAAATATTTGTAGGAATAGCATTTGATTCAGGGGGAGTAGCCTCAGGTCCTATGACCGCAACCTTCATTTTAGCCTTTGCACAAGGGGCAGCAGATGCCATAGATAGTGCAAATGTTCTTATAGATGCATTTGGTGTAATAGCAATGGTAGCATTAACACCACTTATAGCCATACAAATTTTAGGGTTGATTTATAAACGTAAGACCATGAAGGAGGGAGTTCAGTTAGATGGTAAGTAATCCAAGAAACTCTGGGTATTCAATGTTTATAGCGATAGTTAACTTTGGAGTTGGAAGTAAAATATTGAAAGAAGCAAAAAAAGAAGGAGTATCAGGCGGAACCATATTTTTAGGAAAAGGAGCAGCAAAAAATCATATGCTAGAACTATTAGGACTAGATAAGGTGAAAAAAGAAGTAGTCTTAATGGCTTCTTGTAGTGATATTGAAAATAAGGTTCATGATGTACTAACCAAAAAATTTGCTCTCCATAAACCTAATCATGGAATACTATTCTCAATTGAAGTTAACAAAGTATTTGGATCAAGGGTATGTAGTGCAAATAGTGAAAAACAAGAGGGAGGATCTATGGAAGATTTAAAGGAAAAAAATGATTATGAAGCTATTTTCACCATAGTGGATAGAGGAAATGCAGAAGATGTTGTAGAAGCAGCTACACTAGCTGGAGCACAAGGTGGAACTATAGTCAATGGAAGAGGATCTGGAGTCCACGAAAACAGCCAATTCTTTGGAATGACCATAGAACCAGAAAAAGAAATAGTCATCATACTCATCGAAAAATCAAAAACAAATGATGTTGTAACAGCAATTAGAGAAAAAGTTGACATAGATGAACCTGGCAAAGGAATAGTATTCATAATAGATGTAAACAAAACTTCAGGTTTGGTAAACGTAGATAATTTATTATAAAATAAGATATTTTTAAAAGCACTGATTCAAGGGAGTCAGTGCTTTTTCATTGTATAGAAAAGTGAGAAAATAAGAGGTTTTTATAGAACTCAAATTATTTAAAAACCAATATCGAGATTAAATATAAAAATATCAAATAGGCTATGGATTAATTCCCTAAGGGGCATGGAGCCAGCCACTTTCCTATTTAAGTAAAAGTTTTTACTGAATTTAAATTCTAAAAGCAAAACTTGTCTCCTTTAGTAAGATTATGTATAATAATTGTAAATAAGTTAACAAAATGCTTATATATGGTACAGAGGGAGGGGACAGATTGGCAACTCTTAATATGGGAAATAGCAATATTATAGGAATATCCTATAGTGATATGAATAAGATGAAAAGCAATTTAAAGAAATCTCAACAGATGCTTGAAACTTCTCAAAGAAATGTAGGTACAGCAAGAGTGCAACTACAGGTAGATAGAGGAAGATTAAGAGTAACAGAAGATAGTTTATCAAGTATATATAGTGAAGAATCAAAAAGAAAAGCTAAAATAGATAAGATGTGTAGCAATATAGACTATACGATAAGAAGATTTAAAGAAGTGGATTCAAGATGCGCTCAAAGGATAAGAGCTATAGGAAATAGTTATAACACTAAAACAAGTTTATTTGATAAAATAAAAAATGTAATGCTAAGTTTAGGAAGATACCTATTTGGAGGAGGGACTTCTTTATTAAATGAAGGTCAAGATGCATTTAATAATTTAGGAAGCAATAATTCAAATGGATACTATAGTTTTATTGGGATGGGAGCTGGAGTTGGAAATTATTCTGCTATGGCGAATTCACAATATTCTATGGGAGGCTTACTTTTAGCTGGAACTAATATGTTTGCATCTTACGCTAATAAGTATCCTACAATAGGAATGAATTATAGTGGTGCTGGTGGTGGAAAAGTAGATAATGAGGACACTAAAGAAGACGGCTATATATGGAAATCTATAAAGCAAGTATTTCTTGGAAACTATACAGATGAACATACTGGACTTGGATCAGTTGGACAAATAGCGTTAGGTTTTACTGGTATAGATTTTCTTGCTGATGGAAGAGATCTTGTTTATGATTTCACTCATTGGAGTTGGACTTGGGATCACGGGAAACAAACCGCGTTTGATATGATTGCTTTAATGCCTATAATAGGAGTAAGCAAAAATATTAAGAACGCTGCTAAATATGCAGACTTAGAAAAGGATGTTTTAAAGAATTCAGAAAAACTAATTGATGGAATAAAGCCAATTGAAAAAGGTGCAGATATTACTAAGGGGGCGGGTGAGGCTGTTAAAGGTGGATCCAAAATTGCTGATGATATTCTTAAACAAGGACAGAAAGCTTTAAATAATTTTGATATTAATTCAGCTTATGTTAAACCCAAACATTTATCTTCCAGTGCGGGTAAGGGTGCAAAATTTTTAGGAGATACAAAAGAAGCAGCTGAAGTAATATTAAAGGACGCTATGAGTAATGGAACAGTTCAATCAATAGCCGATAATGGCTTAACAAAAATGGGACAACAAAGCTATCAAATTGTAATTGATGCTGGAAAAGAAGTTGGTACAAAAGGGGAAACGTTAATTAAAATAGTTATTTCAGAAGATGGTGGAATGCTAAGCGCATATCCAATTAAATAGACCAGGAGGTAAAATATATGAACGTAATGGAAGGATTTTTGCAATCAGAAATTAATACACAAGAATTGTATGAGGAGATCATGAATTTTATAACTTCATATCATGTTAGAAATGGTGAGTTTGAGGGAAATGAGTATATAATAAAAAAAATGGATCAGACAAACTTTATCATATTTCCTGAATATGAGGACGAGGATGGAGAACGTGAAATCCATGCAGCTGAAGCTGTATATAGAGAAAACTTGATAAAAAGAATCAATGAATATGCTTCGAAAAAAAACATAATAATACATTAATATTTCCTAATCGTATGCTCCAGAAAATAGTGTAGATTTAATAAATTAATCGTATAGTTATAGACAGTTTGTTCAAGGAACTAGAATACTTTCAGAGGACAAACATCTTCAGGTACAATAGTGGAAATGTATATAGATAGTTCTACGGGTAAAAAATATAAGTTTTCCCAAAATATTAGAAGGAAAAGATCAATTAGAACCTTATACACTTATTACACTAAAACCTAGGCAAGGATTATTTAATAACAGTATTAAAGAAGAGAGTTGAAAAAGTAGCTCTCTTTTCTTTATATTAAAAATATTAAGAGGTGAAATATGGATGAGAGAAATACTATTCAAAAAATTAAAGAGCATCTAATTAAGAGAGAAATGTTAGCAACCATCTCCCTTCACCCCCACCAATTTTGCCTAGTCACATCCAACCTTCCCAAAACGAATAACCCACACCATCCCTCATCTTTAGACATATTATATTACTAAGTTTCATTTTTTGTGAAAGGAGGTAATAGAAATGACAGAGAGCATATTAACACGTATTTCTTTAGAAGTGGAATATAAAGCTGGCTTAGATAAAGAAGGAAAAGATGTGTTTAAGAAGCAGAGCTTTATAGGCATAAAAGAAGATGCTTCTGATGAGGCTTTATGCATAATAGGCAACTCAATAGGTGATGTTTTAGATACTCAAATATATAGAGTATCTAAAGGACTAAAGTATGAACTGATTAATTTATAAAAAAATATAAATTTGCTTTAAGGTAGTAATAGTCTAGTTTTAGACGTTACTACTTTTCTTTTTTAACTATATTTACCATACGGATTTCTATATTTCGACATATATATATTAATATCAAGTGAAAATTTTTTCATGTAGAAATTATTCTTAGTTGAATAAATAATGAGAAAATATCTCCCTCTTAATATAAGATTTAAAGGCTTAGTAATTATGCAAAAGATAAAAAAATTGAGGTGATTTTATGAGTCAAGATGACTGTGACTATGAATATATAGAACAGCTTGTGTATAGAGTTCAAAATGGTGAGATTGAGGCAAAAGATCAATTAGCTATAAGAGTTAAATACTTTATTAGAAGCATAGTTAAAAAGTATCATATCAATTCCTATAGGCGTAGAGATAAAGTCAGTGAAGGTTATGAGATTATGTTTAGATGCATCAAGGATTATGATGTAAAGAGAGGAAAGTTTTTTCCTTTTATAAGAAGATGTATAAACAATCACTTTATAAATTTATTAAAAGCCACTAAAAAAGGTGAATTTAAAGATGGAAAAAAGACTTTGATTATAGATGAAAAACTAGAGAATGTGCTATTTTATGAAATGGATTATCCAGAAGATATTTTATATGAAAAGTTTAATATAGAGGTTTTAAGAAAAGCTCTAAGATCATTAAATAAAAAAGAACTTGAGCTAATTAAGTATAGATATTATGAAAAAAAGACTCTAAAAACCTATGCTAAAGATAAAAGTATTGATTATAGCACTGCCATTAGGCGTAATAAGGCTGTTCTTGAAAAGTTAAAAAAGCTTATAAATAAGGAATTAAAAAACCATAGGGACTGATTAAAAAATTGTAAAAAGAGAGGCTGAGATAATTCAGCCTCTCAAATTTTTTTAAGGAATTAGTCTAAACTAATTCAGTGCTTCTTCTTTCATTTAGCTTTGCAGAGTAGAGAGAAACAAGATCATTACCTTTGGATGTGAAGATGTTTTGCTCTAGAATGTCATTAGCTAATTTGGTTACTTCTTCTTTAGTTAGGTCACTTCTAACATCTGAAATGGAGAACGTTGCCTTATCTCCACTTGAGGTTACAAATACAAGTGTTAAAGAATAATTCATTTTTTTCACCACCTTTTAATTATTTTTAATACATATATTAAGCTTCATCTATGATAGAAACTTCATTTAGCATAAAGTATCTAGTAGATGAGCTTAACACTGCAGCAATTGACTTTGCAACTATTACTACATTACTTACAGGAGCATCTACTTTTACATTAGAATAGCTCTTTTTTCTAAAGGTATCTGCACCAGCATCATTTGTTCCAGACTTTACTTCTATTACTAAAGAAGTGGTCTTTGGTTCTTTGATAGCCTCCATAATATCACCTCCTTTCAAAATAAAATGTCTATACTATATAAGTAAAACAATAAATAAAAAAGTGGCGTTTTTTAGAGAAAAAGTTTGTTTTTTTGTGAAAGAAGTCAGTGTTTAATGACCTTCTTAGAACTTCTACAGAAGGAATTTAATGGAGATGCACTTATACGCTGTAGAGACTCTTCCCAAGTCTCTTTAGATTCCTTTTAGGAACGCTCCTACAGGGTAGAAGTACATAGAATCATATAGTCATAGAATCATATAGTCATAGAATCATAGGATCATAAAATCATAGAGTCATAAGCTCATAAAGTAGCATAGTATAAATAGTAGATTAAATAGGTAATATCGGGGGAAGATTTATGAAAAATAAAAAAACTGAAGGATTAGGTGCTAATGATGAGATTACACAGGGAGGAGAATGGGTAAGTGGTGAAAAGCAGGTTGGGCAAACTATAGTAGATTTTGGGTTCGAACCTGAAGAAGTTTCTGTGAAGAAACAAGTGGAAGAAAAGAGCATATCAGTTCCTAAGATTGAAAAGAGGTTTAGTAGACTTAATTTTTTATCAGTAAATGATGAGGAGCCAACATTAAGAAAAACCTATAATCTTAAGGAATCTATCGTAATAATGATTAATCAATTAAAGCTTGTTCATCCAAATGCCAATGCAAGATTTAATTCTATAGTTGAAAAAGCAATAAAACACTACTATAAATACATTATGGAAGAAGGCGGAAGCCAAGAAGAGTAGATAAATTAGCATTAAGAAAAGAAACATCATGGATAAATAGTTAGAATTTATAATTTTATTAAATAAATATATCCTCAAAAGCATTGATTTAGATGAGTCAGTGCTTTTTCATTTCTAAAACTACCATAATAGTTTCTAAAAATGAGCCGTAGAGTAGGAGGAATGTATAAGAGTAAAGCTGTGTGGAATAAGGCGATTATATTTTTGAAGCATAAAGTTTAAACAAACTATTTTTATAAAATAAATAGTGGAATAGTATCCCATAGCATAGTCGAAACTTTTGTTATTATTCCTGTTTTCCAAGTATATGTAGAGGTGATATTATGATTATGCTAAGAAAAAATATAAAGGTATAATAGTTAGAATTATTAGTATATACAAATGTTGAAATAGATTAGATAGTGTAAAGTGAGATATGAAAAAAATGATTCTGGAAAAGGACAGAAAAATGAGTCTAATCAA
>NZ_DCLI01000081.1:3710-4504 GCF_002320975.1 Clostridium sp. UBA1652 | reverse complement strand
TCGCCTTATATAGCTAAATTTCTAGAAATAATAGTCCTCATTTTCGAAGGGTTTTTTTTGATAAATTCATGTTTTATTAAATAATTTAAATGTTTGTGTACACTTGAAGGTGCTAATACTCCAATCTGATCCCCTATTTCTTTTTGGGTAGGCGGATAACCATTTGTACAAGAATAATCATAAATGTACCTTAAAATTTCTGTAATGGTATTTTTATCTAAAAACATTAAACTAACTCCATTCTCTACTTATAATAATTGTGTAAAATTGCAAAAAAAAATAATTCTATATACCTATGATGTGTGCAAAAATTAAAGCATTAATAAATATATATAAAATTAAACTGTTTCAAGAGTTATATTAATATTAACATAAATTTTTTTTAGAAATAATTGGTTTTAGATAAAATAAAGATGTGAAACTTTTATCTATTTCACTATCTGTTCTCACTGATTTATTATCCATTTATGCGTTGACAATTTTTTTGCTCGATTTTGATTAAACTCTGTTAAGGTATTTTGTTATAGAATTTAAAGAAGGTTATACCATTCTTAATTCCATTTACTATATACTATCCACTACTAAGCTATTTATTAACAAAAAAGAGATTTGGTTGGATTTTGATTTTGCTATTAAACTAAATAGAACTCTTCTTACTACGTTCATAGAATATACCGATTTATAGGATTAATAACAAGAAAAGTAAAAACCGTAACTTTTATACTGATATTTTAAATTATGGTACTCTACAGAAAATATGAAAGGAAAATGTGGGGCGTCCGTCTATGGGAGTT
>NZ_DCLI01000081.1:0-3570 GCF_002320975.1 Clostridium sp. UBA1652 | reverse complement strand
TTGGACATAGTACAAAGCGTTTCCTATCAGAAGAAGGCACAATGTAATATAAAAAAGAAAAGTTCTTTATTGACTACAAGAAATTAGATTGCAATTGTACAGTAAGGAGAAATATATTCAGTGAAATATTAAAAATAAAAGAGAACAGCGTATTTGTCCTAAATCCTAAATTGAAACATATAATAGGAAGTATAGAATTTTAAAAAAAGAGAAAAAAATATCGAAAAAATAAATTAAACATTAGTTTAAATAAATAAACGAAAATGCTATTAAAAAATCTTTCTTACTAGTTCAACAAAATAGCCTAATTTACATGGTTATTAGAAGATAAGAAGAAAGTTTTTACTATTATATATATTTAATTTAAACTTGTTAACTAAATTACTAGATTGGTTTATAAAAAATTAAATTGAAAGAAATTATAAGAAAAATTAAAATAAGCAGAAGAGATATAACTTGCCTATGTTAATTGTCTTTAACGAATAATACACTAACATATTTTTTTAAGTACTCAATTATAAAAGTTCTTCTAAGTAGATAAGTTTCTCTTTTTTGGTCGAAATTTCAAATTTATTCTTTCTATAATGTGAGCGATCAAATACTTAACTAGCAAGTATAGACTTTCTCTATTAATTAATATGAAGGTGAAGAAATGAATAAAAGAATATACTTAAGTATCCCTTATTCAGAAAAAGAAGAAGTTAAAAGCAATGGAGCAAAGTGGGATCCAAAATTGAAAAGTTGGTATATTCCAGAAGGGGTAAACCTAAATGACTTTCAAAAGTGGTATCTTACTATTAATGATATAAAAGCTAATGAATATTTTATAGCCGAAACTGTTATAGATTGTTGGAAATGCAAAAAGAGGATTCCGGTTTTTTCTATTTTTCTAAATGAATACTATTCCTTAGATACTGAAGATTTAGAAAGAGATTGGGTATGGGATAAAATAGAGCAACCTTCATTTGTATCATATATTAGGTTTATAGACAAACAGGCTGCCAAACACATGGAAAATATTTCTGAAGGTTATGTGAATATGGATTATTCGAAGATGATGGGAAATGGGTATTTAATGAATCATTGTCCTTTTTGTGAAATGAAGCAAGGAGATTTTTCATTATTTGAGGATAATCCAGGGGTTGGATTCTGTGTTAGTACTCTAGAACAACTAAATAAAATGAAATTTTATCAAATTAAAGAATCAATTACATTAAGCGGCCAAACATATATGAGTTTTTAAGTAATAAAATAAAGATACGATGTTTTGAAGAAAGTTGCGAAGATAAATAAGGAGTCAATAACATTTTTTAATCAAACTTTATTTCAAGGCTAAAATGGCATTTTAGAAAGAGATTGGACTCTCATTAAATGAGATAAAAAACACATTTCCATATTGAGGAAAGTGACTTTATCTTAAATAAATATATATATTTAAAAAAAATAACAATTTTGGTAGACGCATGACTATATTGGTATTAAAATAGATTTATAGTATTTTCTCACCTCGAATCCCCATCCTTAAACAAGAATGAATTTTTGAAACAGGTTCTCTTCTCCAAAAAACAAACTAGGGAGATGAGGATTTGAAAAAAATCGCACTAGCATTAGCATTAATGTTTGGTTTCTTGTTACTATCCACTCCAGCACTAGCCAATAATTCTAATGAAGTAAAAACTATCGAAGAATTGCATAATATGCTTTTGAATAAAGAATTAATAAGTCTAAATGATGATAAAAAACTGATTATCAGTCAAGATGCCAACAACTTAGAGATTGATTCATCGCTATTTGATGATTATAAGAAGAGAATTGAATCAGCAAATTTCGCTGTTGGCGAAGGTATAGCTTGGTACGATGAGAATTTACAAATAACATTTTTACCCGATGAAGAAATTACCGAAAAGGTTTACCAGAATTATCAAATAGAGAAAAGCCTTGGTCTTTCTGGACCAATCTCTACTATGGCTACAGTTCTCGATGTAAAGACTATGATGGACAAAAATTACAGAGCTGTTAATAGTATCAATACTGTTGGTAGAGTAACCATAGCTAGAGCATATTGGGTTGGTAAGGTAAGAGAAGGTGGAGCATGGGATTACAAAGTTGTCAAGGGTTTTTCTCCTTGGTATAAAACTTTCTCAATGGTTTTACCGAACGGAAGTACTGAAACTCATAATAGTAAGTGGTTAGGTAATTACAACTACGGATATACAGGTAGGGTTGTTTTTAACAAAACAGTACTTTTGATTGGCGGAGATTTGGTTGGATTAGGAAAAAATCAGAAACCGGATGATGCTCAAGCGAAAGATGCAATTAGAAGGGGATATGATCACGCTAATTCATTTCAAAAAAAGTAAATTGTAATTTTTAAAATTTACTAAGGAGAAGAGAACCTGTTTGAAATGTTAATTAACATCGTTATTATAAAATCTTTAAGATTAAGATTGAGGAATTGGGAGTGAACTATAATGAATGAAATATTATATTTGGCCTTATTTCTATCATTTTTTATCATATCACTAGTATCTATAATTTTTCTTGTTGTCCTATTTGTAAAAATGGTTAAATGGAAAAAAGGGAAATACCTATTCCCTCGAAAAACATTTTTCTATACTCTTTCTTTTTTAGTAGTTACTGGCATTCTCTACTACAATCAATATTATAATTTGGATTATCTCCCGTCCGGAGAAATGAATACTAATATTGTATCGCCAAACGGTAAATACTCTATAAAAACTTATCATTTTACCGGTATTTATGGTGAGAATGCAAAAGCAGTCTTGGTTGATTTAAATAAGAATAAGGAAAAAACCATTTACTTTAATCGATTCGATTATGATCCATATGTGGAATGGGTAACGAACGACCAAGTAGTAATCGGTGAGGAGAAGTTAAATATCCATAAAGACACTTACGATTATAGACATGATCCAAACGCTCTTCGAGGGTTAACTCGGCAAAGATTAGAACATTAGAATTGTTATTAATTCATAAAAGAGAAGATGATATGTCTCTAGTTGGTGAAGTTCTAGGTTCCTCAATGATTACTGGAACCCAAGAATTATTTATTTTCTCCGTACTTTGATCTTTAATCTTTTTCTTCCAATATCCAAATTGCTGATAACTTATCCCATTGTCCTCACAACATTTAACTTGGGATTGACCACTAGATTTGTAGTCAGAAATTCTTTGTTCCCGTTTTTTTCGTAGTTCTAAATTATGGATTCTAGTCATGAAAAATCCTCCTCAAATATTTTTGAAGAGATTATTTCAAAATTTATGGTGTATGAACATGTGGGAAGAATATTACGCTTACTATTAAACACACAATGCTAAACATTTTAGCATTGTGTGTTTTTAAATTTCTTAATACTCTTAAAAAAAATCGTAAAAAACCAAACTAACCCTACTAACGTTGCAATTAAAAAAATATATTCATTTGATTTCCTCCTATAATTTATATTCTTTCTTGCGACTATATAGCAGGGTCAATCTTATAATCTAATGTTATCCCCCAGAAATAAGCTTGACCTAATTTTATAAATAAATAAATGCTTTTTTGTTGAT
>NZ_DCLI01000008.1:0-22142 GCF_002320975.1 Clostridium sp. UBA1652 | reverse complement strand
ATTAATCCAATTTATGAATTGTATAGCAAAAGGGGTATTTTCATATTTGAAAATACCCCTTTTGTCAACGGTCTGAAGTATAAAACCAATTAAAAATTGGTTTTATACTTAATTTTTCACACAATATTATAAAAATAAACTTATATTTTTAACTTACTTAAAAACTATACACCGTAGCTTTCTTTTTCTTCAATAAAACTATGCACCTTAGCTTTCTTTTTCTTCTATAAAACTATGCACTATAGCTTTCTTTTTCTTCTATTACTCCAAATTCACCATATGCACCTTTTCCATGCATAGTTACATCTAGACCATAATCTTCTTCAATATTTGTTGCCCTGAATACTGTAATTAATCCTATAACTTTTACTATTGCAAATGTTACTATAGCTGAATACACTATGGTTGCTGCAATACTTATAATTTGCGCTGATAAAAGAGTAACTCCACCACCGTAGAAAAGTCCATCTGCTCCAGCTGCATTAATTCCTGTTGTTCCGAATAGTCCTACTGCTATTCCTCCCCATATACCACCTATCCCGTGGCATCCAAATGCATCTAAAGCATCATCATAACCTAACTTTTCTTTTAAGAAAGTTACTGCGCCATAACAAATTGCTCCGCCTATAGCGCCTATAGCTAATGAAGCTATTGGTGTAACAAATCCAGCTCCTGGTGTTATCGCTACAAGACCTGCTACAGCTCCACTTATGAAACCAATAGCTGAGAATTTCTTAGTATGAGCATATTCAAATAACATCCAAGACAATCCAGCAGCAGCTGCTGAAGTATTAGTAGTTATAAAAGCATCTAAAGCTACATCATTTAAACCTAAAGCACTTCCTGCATTAAATCCAAACCATCCAAACCAAAGAAGTCCTCCTCCAAGTATTGTCATTGGTATATGATGTGCAGTAATATCTTTTATATTTTTTCTCTTACCTATAAGTAAAGCCACTACCAAAGCCGAAATACCTGAACTTATATGAACAACATTTCCGCCAGCGAAGTCTAATGCACCAAGGTTTCTAATCCATCCGCCAACTCCCCATACCCAGTGAGCTATTGGGTCATAAACTAAAGTGGTCCATGCTAATACGAATAGTATAACTGCTGGGAATCTCATTCTTTCAGCAAAAGATCCAGATATTAATGCAGGTGTTATAATTGCAAACATCATTTGAAATAACATAAATCCTTGATGAGGTATTGTAGCTGCATAATCTGCATTAGGTTCAAATCCTACACCATTTAACAAAGCATATTTTAAATCTCCTATAATTCCTCCAACATCATTTCCAAACACTAACGTATAACCTATCAATACCCATTGTATCGATACAAGTGCAATAGTTACATAGCTATGCATAGTAGTGCTTACAACATTTTTCTTTCTAACCATACCACCATAGAAAAGCGCTAAGGCTGGCGTCATTAACATAACAAGTGCCGTACAAACTAATACAAAAACTGAATCCGCTCCATTAAATTCCATATTAACATCCCCTAATTTAAATTAATATTTCTTTGATTTTATAATTTCTTGTTTATCAAATACTAAAAGATGAATTCCCATGGTTTAACTCAAATTTTGCATTTGTTTTCACTAAAAAAGAAAAAGACGCTTAATAGAGCTGTTGCTCTATTAAACGCCTTCGTTTAATATATTTCTATTATATAAGCTGTTAAAAAAAAAGCAATACACTTTTCAAAATTTGCAAAAGTTCATTTTGTAATCATTAACATTTGCAATTTGATTAATTTTTCTCTAATTTATTATCAATATTTTTAACTCCAAGCATTTTGTATATAATTATCGCTATAATAAACATAAATATGTTTATTCCTAAATTGATTTTATCAAAAGATTGAGGCATAACTAATAGTACTGCTAAATCTAAAAATACAAGTACTGTAAAAGCTCCTATAAAAGCTAAAATTACCGATACAACCTTTTTAATCCAAAGAAAATAATAATCTCTCTCTATTATATTTCCTTTTATTCTTTTCATTGCCTTGTAAGATAATAGCATTAATAAAGCACTAGAAGCCATAAAAAATGCTATACTTCCAAGTTGCATTCCTAAACTCTGAAGTTCTATTCTCCAATCAAAAGCAATAAAAAACACAAAATAATCTACTAGAAATGTACTTATTTTATTTAATAACCATTGAATAGGCCATAAATAGCTACTAATTAGAAGGTTAAATAATCCAAAAAGTAAAAACAAGCTATACTCTATCATAGGTAGCAATACCACTGCTATAAAATTATTTTTTATCAAAAATATAGATAAAAATCCTAAAGATCCTGCAGTAATAGATACCAAAGTAAATATTACGAAAAACATAATAACTCTAGATGCACCTATGGAATAACTTGAAAAAATATCACTATTAACAAAATAAGCCATTAATTTAAATAAAGAAATTATTAAAGTGTTTAGAGTTACCACAGAAATAAATGATAAATATTTAGTAAAAAATACTTCCTTAAAGCTATATGTGTTTTTATCAATGTCATTAAATAATTCTTTTTTGTCCTTAAACAAAAAAACTATAAATAATCCATATACAAAGTATAAAATACAAGCTTTAATTGGCGCTAAAGATAGATACTTTCTTATTAATACCTCACTTTCTGATATATTTTCTTGTGCTAAAAACATTGTATGAGTATTAGTTAAGAAAAAACTAATTACTACAATAAAAAACAGAGATAATAGAATAGTTTTTTTGTCCTTTAAAATTATTTCTTGGTTAATAAATTTTTTCATTTCTTTCCTTTCATTAATTGCTTCTATATATTGTATTAATGAAAGATTAAATTTATAATTTTTATTTATTTTTTGTAACACATTATTATATATTTCATATATTAGTTCTATAGGGATATACGTGATAGTGTCCTTATCAGGAACCTCTCAAGTTTGTTTCCTTTTCTTTTTTTGAATACCTCAACTCCCATCTATAAATAAACCTCAGCCAGTGGTTAATAATTAATCACTGGCTAATTACTCTTCAGAACTACTATTCTTTTATTATGTAATAAAAAGGTACTAGAACTTTTAATTCTAATACCTCAAAAATAATTTCTTATAAAAATAACTTAAATATAACCAAAAATATTACTCCTGGAATCCCAAAAAATCCTGCTATTAAAGCTGTAGTTGCATTTATTCCTATATACAGACCAAACGCCTGTCCAAAAAAATTGAAAATTATTAGTAATATTGCTCCTAATATACCATTTACTATTAATTTCATTAAAACCTTAAATGGCCATGAAAATATTTTAAATAGAAGTACTAATGCTATTAGTCCAATTACTCCATAAAGAATTTCTATAGGAAACATAATGACCCCCTCCTTAATTTAATTAACTAAGCTAGTTTCGTATATTTGTCCAAAATGTACTGGTTATCAACCTTTACGCCTCTTTCTTTGGCTTCCTTAATTAAAAAATCTAATCTTCTCTTAGCTGCCTGCTCTGTATATATGGCAACTTCAATTAAAGTTGGATTATTTACAGTTTCAAACATCATTTGCGCGGACTCTATATCTTTTATAGCTTTGTATATATCCTCTGTTATATTATCATACCTTAAATTCTCTTCCTTAGAAAATAATATTTTTAAAATCGAATTTTTATTCATACTATACCTCCTATAATTTTATCTTAATTATTGACAATAATTACAAGTTATATGCATAAATTTCTTGAATAGTTATTTTTAGTTTTGACATTAATCTTAATAAATTGTATTATTTACTCAACAAAATAAATGTTTTGTTGTATTTACTAAGGAGGATTGTATATGGGCAGAGATGCTAGTGAAAAAATTAAATATCTAACGCAACAAGAAGCGTCTAGACTTTTTAACTCAATTAAAAATTCTAGAGGTATACATTCAATTAGAGATTTAGCAATATTTAGAGTAGCTTATAGATGTGGCTTAAGGGCTTCTGAGATAGCATTATTAAGACTAGAAGACTACAACATCTCCAAAGGGGAGATTTATTGCAAACGACTTAAAGGAAGTAAAAATAATACTATAAGATTGGATTCTATTACTAAAGAAATTGTTGATAAACACATAACAATAGCTAATATACATATAGATAGTGAAGCTTTATTTAAGAGCCAAAAGGACAAACCTATTTCTAGACATACCTTAGACTACTTAATGAAAAAATATTGCGCAACTGCTGATATTGATGATAAAAAGAAACACCATTTCCATGCTTTAAAACATAGTACTGCTGTTCACTTGGCAGAATCAGATATGGATATAAAAGAATTACAATGGTGGCTTGGTCACAAATCTATTTCAAATACCGAAATATATTTTCAATTCACTACAAGACAACAAGAAAAGATGTATGCTAAATTAGAAGAAAAAAGTGAAATGGTCTAGCCTCTATACATTCCATTATAGAATATAATAAATTTGAGTATGATAATTCAACTTTATATTATCATACTCATTTTTTATATTAGTTATAGGTAGCCTTAAAATTATATACAGCTCCTAATAAGTTTGAATCATTAAAGTACTTACATACTTTTATATTAGCTCTTATATCTGCAATAGATATTCCTTCATGTATTATATCTAGCTTTTGTTCTATTCTTTCAACCAAATCTTTTCTTGCGCTTATAGCTCCCCCGATGACTATTATCTCAGGATCAAATGAGTATTGTAGATTATATATACATTTTGCAGTAGTTTCAAAATACTCATCTATAGCTAAAATTGCATCTTCATCTCCATTATCAGCTAATTCAAAAACTTTTTTACCATCTAACTCACTTTTATCTATTCCTTTAAGCTCAGCTGCTCTCCTTACAATCGCATTAGTAGAGCCTTTATCACTCCATGTTGAGAATTTCTTATTTTTAAAATCAGCTTCAGCTATCATAAAGCCAAACTCTCCACCATAAAGGTTTTTACCTGTATGAAGCTTTCCATCAACTATAACAGCCCCTCCTATACCTGTTCCACATACTACGAATAACACATTTTTACAACCTTTAGCTACTCCATTCCAAACTTCTGCTAAAGCGGCACAATTAGCATCATTTTCCATAGCCATTTTTAAGTTTGTACTATTTTCTATTAACTCCTTAATATTAGGTCCGTGTATATAAGGTAATGCACTAGCACCATTTATAAATCCTGTTTTATTATTAACTGCTCCTGGTGCACTAAGAGCTACCCCTACTAAATTATATTTAGGTTTAAATTCATTTGTCACTTCTGATATGTTTTTTATAAGCTCATCTAGATCTTTTTCACCATCACCACTATGTGGGGTTTTAAAAGATCCTTTTTCTATTATTTCAGCATTTTCATCTATTATGCCATACTTTACGGATCCTCCACCAATATCAAAAGTCATATAATAATTCATAGATTTACCCTCCATCTATTAAAAGTATATACTTATAATTCTATCATATTTGTAAACATATTCATATATCTTTTTAATAATTTCAAATTAAAACCATGTTCTTAGTTTATAATTATCTAAAAACATGGTTTCTATTATATTTGTTTTCTTCCTTCAAGTGCCTTGGATAAAGTGACTTCATCTGCATATTCTAAGTCTCCACCTACAGGAATACCAGCTGCTATTCTAGTTACCTTAACATCGAGTGGTTTAAGAATTTTAGCTATATACATAGCTGTAGCTTCACCTTCTATATTAGGGTTAGTTGCAACTATTACTTCTTCTATATCAGAATTCATTCTAGCTACAAGTTCTCTTATCTTTATATCTTGAGGACCTCTTCCCTGCATAGGAGATATATTTCCATGAAGCACGTGATATACCCCATTAAATTCTTTTACTCTCTCCATTGTCATTATATCTTTAGGTTGCTCTACTACACATACAACATTTTTTTCTCTACTAGGGTTAGAACATATAGCGCAAGGATCTTTATCTGTATAATTTCCACATACTGAACAGTATTTTATAGTTCCTCTAGCTTGAACTAAGGCTCTTGCAAAATCCTTAACCTCATCTTCTGGAAGATTTAATATATGTAAAGTTAATCTTTGCGCAGTCTTATTTCCAATGCTTGGCAACTTCGCAAATTCCTCTATTAATTTTTCTATAGCAATAGGATAAAAGTCCATTTATTTCCCTTCCTCTCAGAAACAATACAGGTGTGACTTAAAAATAATAAATCCTTAAGACACACCTAAATATTTCAACTTCTCATTCTAGTCTATTAAAATAGTCCTCCAGGCATTCCCATTCCGCCTGTTAATTTTCCCATCTTGCTTGATGTTTCTTCATCTGCTTTCTTTATAGCTTGATTTACAGCACTAAGAACTAAGTCTTGAAGCATTTCAACATCATCAGGATCTACTACTTCTGGTTTTATTTCTATGTGAGTTAACTCTTTTTTACCATTAACCTTAACTAAAACAGCTCCGCCACCAACTGTTGCTTCAAATTCAGCAACCTCTAAATCTTTTTGCACTTTTTCCATTTCTTGTTGAAGCTTTTGAGCCTGCTTCATTAAGTTATTCATATTTCCAAGTCCACCGCCAGGGAATCCACCTTTTGCCATGTCTTATCCTCCTTATAACAATAAATCTACTAATATTATATAGTATTTTATTTGACTATACAAACCTTTCCTTACTATTAAAGCATTTACAACTTTTATTCATCTAAAATTTCTAGAGCATCTTCTCCAATTGTATCTAAAAGTATTTCTTCAGTAGTTTTACCTCTAACTTCTTCAGTTATTACAGAATATTTAACCCTTACTCCATCCTTTAGAACTTCACTAAACACTTCATTTACTAATTTAGATGTATCTGGCTTTTCAAGCCTAGACTTATTAAACCCATATTGATCTTCATATTGAATTTCTATGACTCCATTATTACAAGACACTGGTTTTCCAGTACTAAGAGAAGCATATACAACCATAGCTCTTCTAGCTTTAAACCTCTCTAGTATATCTTTCCAAGCTCTCTTAACTTCATCTATACTAATTTTTGAATCCTCATTAAAACTAGTATTTATAGAAGCATCCTCTTTCTTTTCTGGTCTTCTAGTAACTTGAGCTACTTTAGATTCCTTAACCATGTCTGGTTCCTTAACTTCAGTTTTTGCTCTAACAGCTATCTTTCCGCTTTTTATAGCTTCTTCTATTCTATTTATTCTAGATATTATTACTTCTTTAGAAGTATCATATTCAATTTTACACATCTTTATAGCAGCTAATTCCATATAGAGTCTTGCCTGCTTACTAACCTTTGAGCTTTCCTCACACTCTTGAAGGATTCTTATGTCTCTCATAATCTCTTCTATTCTTAAGCGTTCTCCTTGCCCTTTTATTAACTCTATATTCTCTTCTGACATGTCTAAAACTTCTTCTGGATTATTTGTTACCTTAACCATAAGAAGGTTTCTAAAATGGCTTGTAAGATCTTTTATAAATAAAGACATATCCTTTCCAGAAAACACAATGTCCTCAATTACTCTCATAGTCTTTTCTATGTTTTTTTCTATAACAGCATCTGTTATCTTTAGTAAATGATCATTCGTTACAAGTCCAAGCATAGATACTAATTCATCATAATCAACCTTTCCATCTCCCATGGATATAGATTGATCTAATATACTAAGTGCATCTCTCATAGCCCCATCAGAAACTCTGCATATAAGAGCTAAACTTTTATCATCTGCAAATACTCCTTTTTCCTTTACTATCTTTCTTAGTCTATTTACCATGTGATTATTAGATATTCTCTTGAAATCAAATCTTTGGCATCTTGAAAGAATGGTAATAGGTAGCTTCTGTGGATCAGTGGTCGCTAAAATAAAAATAACATTGCTTGGTGGCTCTTCTAGAGTCTTTAAAAATGCATTTACAGCCCCAGTTGTAAGCATATGAACCTCATCCAGTATGTATATCTTGTACTTAGCTTCTTGAGGAGGATATTGAACCTCATCAATAATATCTCTCATATTTTCTACTTTATTTCTAGATGCAGCATCCATTTCACTTATATCTATAGCTAAACCCTCGTTTATCTTTACGCACATTTCACACTCATTACATGGTTCTCCATCTTGAGGATTAAGGCAATTTAAAGCCTTTGCAAAAACCTTTGAGGTAGAGGTTTTTCCTGTTCCTCTAGTACCACAAAAAAGATAGGCATGGGCTATTCTATTAGTTAATATCTGATTTTTTAATGTAGTTGTTACATGTTCCTGACCTATTATATCCTCGAATATCTTAGGTCTCCACTCTCTATATAAAGCCTTATAAGCCAACGTAACCCACCTCTCAATTCCTTTAATAATCTTCTTATATTATTATATCTTATTATTGACTTAATTACATCAATGAGAACAAAAGTTCAACAAAACAATTAAATTAATTTTACATAACCGCAGACTTATTATAAAATTAATGTAGGATTTTTAGAAATAAGAGAGGATGAATAATTAATGAGTCTTTATGATAAAAAATATTTAGCAATAGCTGAAGAAATTTTAGAAAATGGATACTTCGACAACAACAGAACAGGAATCAGAACTTATAAACTTCCCCATCAAATAATGCAATTTAATTTAGAAAAAGAATTTCCTATATTAACAACAAAATTTGTAGCTTTTAAAACTGCTGTTAAAGAACTTCTTTGGATATTTAAAGATCAATCAAATGATGTAAAGAAACTTCAAGAGCAAAATGTATCCATATGGGATGAATGGATTCAAGAGGATGGTACTATAGGAACATCTTATGGATGGGTAGTAAAAAAGTTTAATCAAATGGATAATCTTTTAGAAGCCTTAAGAAATAATCCTCAAGATAGAAGAATGATGATTAACCTTTGGCAGATTCCTTATTTAGATACCGCTCCACTTCATCCTTGCTGTTTCTTAACTATGTGGGATGTAACTGACGGAAAACTTAACTGTATGCTTGTACAACGTAGTGGAGATTGGGGACTTGGAGTTCCATTTAACACCAGCCAGTATGCAGTATTAGTTCATTTAGTAGCACAAGCAACAGGATTAAAACCAGGTCTATTTACTCATGTAATTAACAATGCTCATATATATGAAAATCAAGTAGAAGGTCTTAAGATTCAACTAGGAAGGGCTAATGAAGCTTATGATGCACCTAAACTTTGGATTAACCCTGAAATTAAAAACTTCTACGATTTTACACCTGATGATATTAAACTTGTAGATTATAAACATCATCCTTCAATTAAGATGGAAGTTGCTGTTTAATAGACTATCAATAAGGAGTCTCCAAGAGGCTTCTTATTTTTTTATACAAAACTCTTAATTATAAGAATTTTTCTTCTTTTCTTCCATTCTTCCATTCTTAGGAATTTTAACCTAAAATCTCTTTCTACAATACTTTTCTGACAAAATTAAAATAAATTTAACCTAAATTACTAGTTTTATAAATTTAATACTGTTTGCTTTTTTATTCAGATATACCTTG
The DNA here is from genome assembly GCF_002320975.1 of Clostridium sp. UBA1652. NCBI lineage: Bacteria > Bacillati > Bacillota > Clostridia > Eubacteriales > Clostridiaceae > Clostridium > Clostridium sp. UBA1652. The sequence goes on along the minus strand of NZ_DCLI01000008.1, from coordinate 12,646 downwards.
ACAGGCGAGGTATATATTTATATTATATAACTATAGAGACGATATACTGCAAAGGAGGAAACTATGTCTATTGCATCAGATTTGATTAGAGGTCATACAGAGACCATTATTTTATCTCAATTATTAGAAAAAGATAGCTACGGCTATGAAATAAATAAATCTATACAAATGAAAACAAATAATGAATATGAGCTAAAAGAAGCAACTTTATATACAGCTTTTCGTAGATTAGAACAGGCAGGTTTAATAACTTCTTATTGGGGAGAAGAAAATACAGCCGCCAGAAGAAAGTACTACTCAATAACGAAACTTGGGCGTGAATCTTATACTTATAATAAAGCGGAATGGGAAAGAACAAAAAAACTAATTGATAGTTTAATTTAATGGAGGGGTTATTAATGAATGATAAACTTTATAGATACGTTAACAACTTATTTGAAGATGCACCTAAAAACAAGAAAACTTACGACTTAAAGGAAGAACTACTTTCAAACTTAGATGCAAAATACACTGATTTAATGTCAGATGGATATCCAGAAGATGAAGCTTGCAATATTGTTATTTCAAGTATAGGAGATGTTGATGAGTTAATTAATCGCCTTAACTCTCCAGATGAAGTTAACTCAGATTTAATTGATGAAAGAAAAAAGAAATCCGCTTTATTAGTAGCTGTAGCAGTTGGATTATATATTTTGAGTCCTTGCTTTGTAATAATTTTTGATATTCTTTCTTTAGATGAGAATTTAGGAGTTATACCAATGTTTATATGTATAGCGATAGCTACTGGAATTCTTATATATAACGGAATGACTAGTCCTAAATATTTGAAAAAGGATGAAACCTTGGTTGAAGAATTTAAAGAATGGAAAGCTGCTAACTCAGAAAATGTACGAATTAAAAAATCAATTACTTCTGCTATGTGGATTACAATTGTAGCTATATATCTTGTTATAAGTTTTTACTTTTATGCTTGGTCGTTCTCTTGGATAATTTTTGTCATAGGTGCTGCAATTGATCAGATTATTTCAGCTGTCTTTGACTTAAAGAAAAGGAGGTAGTTATGAATAAAAAGTTTGCTATAGCAAGAATAATTGCTTCTTCTATATTGGCTATTGTATCTTTATTTATATTAGTGTCTTTAATCCTTGGAAACTTTAGTCCTACGGACTTTATATTTAGATTAAATAGTAAGTATACTTCTACAAACGAGCAAACAGCTTCTATTGATTCTATTAGTAAAATAGACTTAAGAAATTTCGGAAGTGAACTAGTAACTATATACCCTACAGATTCTGATGAAGTTAAACTTTTGCAAAGCTCAACTACTACTCTTAAAAATGAAGATTTAATTTCTATTTCAAAAGAAGGTAATTCTCTTATATTTACTAAGCCTAATAAAATCAGATTCTTTAGTGTGAAGATTTTTTCTCAGAAAATAGATTTATATATACCAAAAGATTATTCTGATGATTTATCTATATCTATGTCCTCTGGTAAACTTTCAATGGAGGATCTAAATTTTAAGAATTTAGATGTGTATCTTAGTTCAGGCACTTGTGATTTAAAAAATATAACTGCTGAAAAGACAGATTTGAGATTGTCTAGCGGTACTCTTAATGGGAACGCTATTAAGTCTAACCTCATGACAACAGATATTAGTTCTGGTAAGTTAGCGGTAGAGGGAGAATTCTCTAATATAGATACTCAAACCTCTAGTGGTAGCACAAAAATATCTAGCAAAATAACTCCTGAAACCTTAACTTCTAAAGTATCTTCTGGTAAAACAGATATATCAATACCTGATAATAATGGTTTTGAAGTTAGATATAAAAGATCTTCTGGAAGTATAGTATTGGACTTCCCCCTATCCGACTTTAATAAAGATAATAAAAGTGGTGTTGCAAAATATAAAGATGGAGGTAATACTTATAATCTAAGTGTTTCTTCTGGAAAGCTAACTTTAGGAAAATTATAATATTATAAGTGGCTAAAAACTAAGTGAAAATTTAGTTTTTAGCCACTATTTTTATATAATCTAAAGAATTTCTTAAATATACTAACTTATTAATAATTTCTTTAGGTTTCTTAAGGTTTAATTATAAGCCTCTTTAATAATTATTTGTAAAATTGCCTTATTGAACTTATTCTCACAAGGAGCAATAAGGCTAAAATCTTGCCACTTTGGGCTAGATATCAGATAAATATTTAGGAGGTATAAACTGTGAAGAGGTATAATAAGAGAAAGAGAGGTAATAAAAAAGTATTTTTATTAATATTACTACTGATACTAATATTAATTAATTTTCCTAAACACTTAATAAAACCCTCTATGAACAATTCAAAGGATTATTCTAGTATTTTGTTGCTTGTAAATAAAGATAATAAATTGGATAAAGATTATAAGCCTGATGACCTAACTATACCAAATGTTAATTTTTCCCCAAACTCAATTGAGGAAGAGCATTTTTTGAGAAAAGAAGCCTCAACAGCTTTAGAGGAATTATTTAATGCCGCAAAAAAGGAGAATATTTATTTATACTCCTTATCTGGATACCGCTCCTATTCTACTCAGAAAGCAATTTATGAGAGAACTATTAAGCAGCAAGGTAGAAAACATGCTGACGAATACGTAGCGAAACCAGGATACAGCGAACATCAAACAGGTCTAGCTATGGATGTAACAACTAAGGATTCTTATGTGGTTTTTGAAAACACTCCAGAAGCAAAATGGCTATCAAAAAATGCTTATAAGTATGGTTTCATTATTAGATATCCATTAGGGAAAGAATCTATTACTGGATATAGTTACGAGTCTTGGCATATACGTTATGTTGGGAAAAAGGCTTCAAAAGAGATATTTACTAAGGACTTAGTATTAGAACAATACCTAGAGAAATAATTTTGTATTATAATCTACTGGGGTGATAAAATTGAGAGAAAAAATTTTACTTGTAGACGATGACAAAGAAATATTAAACCTTTTAAAAATATATTTGGGTAATGAAGGTTACTCAATCCTTAAGGCATCAGATGGATACTCTGCTTTACATATGTTAAGTAAAGAAACTCCTCATCTAGTAATTTTAGATGTAATGATGCCCGGTATAGATGGTATAGAAGTATGTAGAGAAATACGTCAAACTATGAATATACCAATAATAATGCTCAGTGCTAAGGGACAAAATACGGATAAAATCACCGGTCTTTTAACAGGCGCTGATGATTATATAACTAAACCTTTTGATCCCTTAGAATTAGTGGTTCGTGTGAAAACATTATTGAGAAGGACTTATTTATTCAATAACTCCTCTGAAATAAACAAAGATGATGATTTATTAGAGCTTGGTAATTTGTCTATTAGGAAGTCCACACATTTTGTTTCCGTAAATGATAACGAGATAACCTTAACTGCTAAGGAATTTGATATACTGATTCTTTTAGCTACAAACCCTAGTAGAATCTTTTCTAGTGAAGAAATATTTGAAAAGATATGGAAAGAAAAGTATTATCAATCAAATAACACCGTTATGGTTCATATAAGCAATCTTAGAGATAAACTTGAATATTATACCGAAGGTGAAAAAATCATTCATACTGTTTGGGGGGTGGGATATAAAATTGAAAAAATCTGATATTTATAAACATGAATTACTATTATTATCTATGTTTATTTATCCAGTATTGCTTACTGGTTTAATTTTTCTAATGTCCTTAATTATTTGGAAAGCTTTTTTATTTTTTATAGTTAGTGATAACTCAACTTTAACAATGTATATATATAAATTTAGGTTATTATTGAATGTTGATTTGATTAAAAATATCTTTGCAATCTTTATATTCCTTTTTAGCTTTCATATGGTTTCCAAAAATAAGATTATATACTTTTTAGAAATAAGCAATCAAGTAAAGGATATGTCTAATGGTAATTTTAAAGCTCGTATTCCCATAAATTCAAAACTTTCACTAGGAGGTTTTGCTAAAAATATAAATACCATAATGAGTAAATTTAATGATGCTATTTTAGAGGAACGTAAATCTGAGCAGACTAAAAGAGATCTTATAACTAACATCTCTCATGATTTGAGAACCCCTCTTACTTCTATAATAGGATATTTAGAACTAGTTGATTCAGATAAATATAAAGATGAACTTACCTTAAGGCACTACACTAATATAGCCTACTTAAAATCTAAAAGATTAAAATTTTTGATAGATGATCTTTTTGAGCTTACTACCTTAAATAATTATGGACTCAAACTATCTAAAGAAAATATAAATCTAATAGAGTTATTAAATCAAATTACTCTTGAGAATAGATTGAATTTTAGAAAAGCTAATATGGAGTGCAGATTATATTTTCCTGATGAAAAAATCTTTATATTCGGGGATGTAAATAAATTAGTAAGAGCTTTTGAAAATCTTATAACTAATTGTATAAAACATTCTAAGTCTAGTCCTTTTATAGACATATACGTACATAAAGATCTTGATAAAGTAATTCTTAAATTTATAAATTATGGTGAACCTATACCAGCTATAGACATCCCCTTTATATTCGAGAGATTCTATAGAGTTGAAAAATCTCGTTCAGAAGAATCTGGAGGATCAGGCTTAGGCCTAGCTATAGCTAAAAATATTATAGAACTTCATGAAGGAAATATAACTGTTGAAAGTTCTATAGAAGAAACCTCATTTATTATAACTTTTCCCATTAGCTCTACATAGAAAAAAGACTCACTATACTAGAGAACATAGTGAGTCTTTTATGCTTATATATAATATTCTACTGTTAAATTAAGGGTTTCTAAAATAGCGTCTGCTTTTTTATCTGAGTTAAATTCAGCGTCATCTATATATAGAGAAAGTGTTGGATAATCTGATTTTTCATATAGATATTCCTTTGCATTATCATTCTTAAATGCATTAGGATTTCTCTTTTTGCAGATTTCACTAGGAGCTTCTACATATATTTCTGTATAGCTGTCTTTACCTATGATATCTTTTGCGTATTCCCTGTCTTCTTTAAATCTACTTACTGCTGAAACTATTGTTATTGTTCCACTGTCTGCAAAAAGATTCGCTACTTCTGCAATTCTTCTTGTTTGTTCATACGCATCTTTTCTATCAAAGGCTAAGTCTGAACTTAAGCCAAATCTTAAGTTAGATGAATCTAGATAATACACCTTTTTACCTAAATCAAATAATTTCTTTTCAAGCTTAACTGCTATTTCATTTTTACCACAGCCAGGAACCCCTGTAAGCCATATTACTTTTCCTTTTTGATTAAGCTTAGCTTCTCTTTCTTTTCTAGATACAAGTCTTTTTCTAATTGCTAAATTATTAGTTTTAAGTTCTTTAATTTCTCTTCTTAAAGAATCTTCAACTCCAGATATAATTCCACCACCGCTTACATCATATCCATCTACAATTACAAATCTTCCTGTAGCTTGAAGTTTTGTAAATTCATCAAAGCATATAGCGTGCTTTGTTTTTATTGTTACTTCTGCTACGTCATTTTTATTGATTTCTGCTAAATCAGCCTTGCTCTCTAATGTAGCTGCATCAATTATCTTATTTACTGATAAAACTTCGAATTCTACTTCATCCGTAGTAATTTTAAGTTTATATTTTTTATTTGCAACGAGTGGAGTTTTTCCAAGCCAGAATATATTTGCATTAAATACATTGGCAACTGTAACAGGATCATCTTTATGGCAGATTACTTCTCCTCTTTTATTGAAGAATTCATCTTCAACCGTTATTCCTACAGACATTCCGGCTGTTACTTTATCTGTTTTATCTTTTTCTTGCCAGTATTCTATAGTTTTAACCTTTGTAGTTTTTCCGCTTGGATATATAACTATTTCATCTCCAGCTTTTAGTGTTCCTGCTTCTAATCTTCCTGCTATAATTCTTCTTGTATCAAATTTATATACATCTTGAATAGGGAATCTTAAGCCTTTACGTTCAATTCCTTGATCTTTCTTTATACTGTCCATAGTTTCTAGGATTGAGCCACCTCTATACCAAGGAATATTTTTAGCCTTTGAAACTATATTTTCTCCATAGAAGGCTGATATAGGAATATACCTTTCTGGATATATGTTTAAGTTATTTAGGAATTCATTAAATTGAGCTTGTATCTCATTAAATCTTTCCTCTGAATAATCAACTAAGTCCATTTTATTTACTGCTACATATACTTTCTTTATTCCTAAAAGTGAAAGTATGTATCCATGCCTTTTTGATTGCTCTTGTATACCCTCTTTAGCATCTACTACTAGTATTGCAGCTTCTGCACTAGCTACTCCCGATATCATATTCTTTAAAAATTCTTTATGTCCAGGTGCATCTATAATTACGTAATCTCTTTTTTCAGTAAAAAATTGAAGCATTGTTATATCTATTGTTATACCTTGCTTTTGTTCTTCTTCAAAAGCATCTAAAAGGTAAGCATATTCAAAGCTCTTTCCCTTCTCTGCTGATATTCTTTTCACCTTCTCTATAGCCCCTGCTGGAAGTGAATCTGTATCATAAAGAAGTCTACCTATAAGGGTTGATTTACCGTGATCTACGTGTCCTACAACTACTATATTTAAATTTTCTCTTTCCTTACTCACTATGTTGCCCCCCATTCCTACATGTATCCAAGTTTTCTTAGTTTTTGTAATGCATGTGCATCTTCTTGGTCTTGTGCTCTACCTGATCTTTCAGTTTCTTTTGTATTTTTAAGTTCTTCTATGATTTCGTCAATAGTAGTAGCATTTGAATCTATAGGGTTTGTACATGGAGCACAACCTAAGCTTCTATATCTCTTACCATCTTTAGCAAAGTATAAATCAATTAGAGGAATATTTTCTCTCTTTATATATTCCCAAACATCAAGCTCAGTCCAGTTCAAGATAGGATGCACCCTTATGTGGTTTCCTTTTCTGAAATCTGTCTTAAATTGATTCCATAATTCTGGTGGTTGATCAGTATAATCCCATTCTGATTCAGCATTTCTTTCACTAAATATTCTCTCCTTAGATCTTGAACCTTCCTCATCTCTTCTAACCCCAACTATAAGTCCATCAAACTCTTCTCTTTTTGTGATTTCATTAAGAGCATCTGTTTTAAGAGCTTTACAGCATACTAATCTTCCTTGTTCTGGTCCCATTCCTTCTGCTAAAGCTTTGTGATTTGTGTTTACTATAAGATTAAGATTATATTCTTTTGCTACCTTATCTCTAAACTCTATCATTGCTGGTATTTTGTGAGTTGTATCTACATGTATTAATGGAAACGGACAATTTCCATAAAAGGCTTTTTGAGCAAGCCATAACATTACTGTAGAATCCTTACCTATTGACCAAAGCATACCTAACTTTCCTAAATGTTTATATGCTTCTCTTAATATATAAATACTTTCTGCTTCTAATCTATCTAAATGATCCATTTGATAGCCCCCTTCTTATTTAACTTCTAATCCACACTTATATCTAATATTTCTTTCTAACTTTTCAAACACTAATTTATCAAAAACAAATCCCAATAGTATTATTACTATCATAATAGCCATTACTTGGCTTATATCCCCAAGTTCTCTCCCAACTGTAAGGACCTGTCCCAGTCCCTTAGTTGCTGACATCATTTCTCCAGCCATTAAAGCTCTCCAAGCAAATGACCAACCTTGCTTCATCCCAGATATTATAGCCGGAAGTGCTGATGGAATTATTACGCTCCAATATAACCTAAAGCCTTTTGCTCCCATAGTACTTGCTGCCTTAACATATATAGGATTAACATTTTTAATTCCTGATTCTGTAGCTATGGATATTGCAAATATTGATCCTATAGCTATAACAAATATAATTGCCTGCTCATTTATTCCAAACCAAAGGATTGAAAAAGGTATCCAGCATATACTAGGTAGTGTTTGAAGCCCTAATATCATGGATCTAAAGTTTTCATCCAAATATTTATATCTTACAATTAAAAGCCCTAAAGCTATTCCCACTATTAAAGATATTAAATAGCCTATAAAAAGCCTCTTTATACTAGCTGCTATAGCTATAAACAAAGTATTATCACTTATAAGTTCTCCTAAGGTTTTGGCTACATCTATTGGAGATGGGAAAATATATGGCTTCCATATCTTAAATACATCTACTCCCAGTTTATAAACCAGCTCCCAGATCATTAGTAGAATCATATAAAATGCTACTTTCTTTAATACTCCAATCACTATCGTATTCTGCTTTTGCAACCTTCTCCACCTCCTCTTTAAGTTCTTTCATGATTTCAGCGGTTACTGCTGCAACATCTAGATTTCCTTCTTCTCTAGGTCTTCCAAGCTGTATCTTAAATTCTTTTTTTACTCTGCCAGGGTTAGCTGCCATTACAATGACCCTATCTCCTAGTAAGACAGCCTCCTCAACGTTATGCGTAACAAATATTATAGTTTTTTTAGTTTCCCACCATATATTTTGAAGTTGTAATCTTAAAATACTTTTAGTTTGAGAATCTAATGCCGAAAAAGGTTCATCCATAAGTAGTACATCTGAATCTAGAGTCAATGCTCTAGCTAAAGCTATTCTTTGCCTCATTCCTCCTGATAGTTCATGTATATAAGAGTTTTGAAACTTACTTAAATGCACCATTTTTATATACTTTAAAGCCTTCTCTCTTCTTTCTACTTTTGGAACTCCAGCTACCTTCATTCCAAATTCAACATTATCCATAACCTTAAGCCAAGGAAATAATGCTGATTCCTGAAACATTACGGCTCTATCTGGTCCAACACCTTTTATTTCTTTATCATCTAAAAATAATCTGCCTTCAGTAGGTTTCTCAAGCCCCGCAATTATATTTAACAAGGTGGATTTTCCACATCCTGAAGGGCCTAAAAGACATATAAATTCTCCCTTTTTGAAGGTGAGATTTATAGTATCTAGGGTGTGTGTATCTTTATGCTTCGTTATAAACCTTTTGCTTACTGCTTCTATTCTTAAACTCACCTTGCATCCCCCTTAAGTAGAACTTTATTAAGTATATCTAATTCAAACAAATTGCTTCCTTTATACTCTTCCTTTATGAAACTCACCTTCAAGGACAGGTCTATCATTTCATCCATGATTTCTGGATTTGGGTCATTTGTTACTGTAATTCTACTGAAGGCTTTTTCTAATACATCTTCATCTAAAGCCTTTTTAGTTAAATTTTTTATTTCCCCATTAACTAAAGAAGCTGCCTCTTTTTTATTGTTATTTACATAGCTTGTTAGCTCTACATGAGCTTTTAAAAAATTCTCCACTACATCTGGATGTTTTTCTAAAAATTCCTTACGGGCAATGACAACTGTCGTAGGATATTCTCCATTTCTCCATATATCGTTATAGTCTAGAACTAAATTAGCTCCTACTTCTTTTTGTAATCTAGCTCCCCAAGGTTCTGGAACTAAAGCTCCATCTATATCTCCTTTATCTAAAAGAGTTTTTATGTCTGCATTAGTAGCCTGAACTACATCAACAGTTCCACCTTTAGTTGTTTCCATTAATCCATTTTCTCTTAATAGATATCTAAGACATAAATCCTGAGTATTTCCATACTGAGGTATCGCTATTCTCTTCCCATCTAAATCTTTAACAGTTTTAATATCAGAATTTTTTTTAGATACTAAAATAGCTCCAGCATCTGTAGAACCAGCAATAATAACTACATCTCCTTTGGATTTTGTAAATCCATTTATAGCTGGTCCAGGTCCTATAAACCCTAAATCAAGTTCTCCAGCTAGAAAAGCCTCTATTTCTGAAGAACCTGCATTAAATTGCTTCCAATCAATAGTAATGTCACTTCCTAAAGCTTTCTGATAATCTCCTCTGTTTTTACCTATCAAAGCTTGTGAATGAGTAAAATTTGCAAAAAAACCTACTCTCACAATAGAAGAATCTTCATTACTTTTTTTAGAATCACAGCCTGCTAACATTGCAAGGATAAAAATAAAACTTAAAGCTAGGCTTATGGTTCTTCTCCCCATGCTGTTCCCCCTTCTTAGATTTTATAATCTAATACTTGTTAGATTCTTTTCTATTTGTTGTTATAACTTTTTCATTTCCATTTTTGTCTACTATATGCCAGTGAAGATCTTCTTTCTTCTTATCAACATAAAGATAAGCACCTTTTCCACCTATATCTTCACCTAAATAATATTCTATAGCCTTTACTGGACATTCTTTTAAACATGCTGTACAACCCCAGCAGTCTTTTTCATACTTAATATATGCCTTGCCTTCAGAGTCTCTATATATTAAGCTTCCAGGACAAACCTCTAAGCATTTTCCACATTTAATACATGTTTCTTTACGAATTCTTATGCTCATAATTTTCATCCTTTCCTACTATATCTCTTAAAATAATCTCTATAGCCCCATCTTTATATACAGAGTTTACATACTTAAACCAGTTATTATCGTCTCTTTCAGGAAAATCAATATTCTCTTCATAACATCTCCATCTAGTCTCTTCTCTTGTTAATAAATGTTCTATAAGCACCTCTGAAACCTGAAGTCTATCTATTATTTCATATATAAATAGAAGCTCATGTAAATCATTAGCCTTTAATCTATTAACTTTTTCAAACAGCTCTTTAATTTTAGTTTTAGCTATAGTTAAGCTTTCTTTGCTATATCTATAGTATTTAGATATTCCACCTGCATACTCATCCATTATTGTCTGCATTTCTTTTTCTAAGTCTTCTATAGACATGCTAACTTCTTCATTTAAGAAAAATTTATTTAACTCTTCAAGCTTACTATTAATTTCACTATCAGCTAAAGTTTCTAACTGTTGCTTCTTTATATACTCTAAGGCATCCTCAGATGCTATTTCTCCCTCAACAAAACATCCTGTAACATACTTCTTAGGGCTTCCCCCAGTCACATCTCCTGCTGCATATAACCCTTCTAATGTACTCTTCCTATTTCTATCCACCCAATAACCACTAGCTGTATGCCCACCAACTATATATGGCTCAGTTCCATCTATCTCAACATTCTCTGTAGATGGTGATGTATTATTTTCAACCCACTTTAAAGTTTGGCTAGGAGCCATATTAAGATAAGCCTTTAATAAGTCCATTTCCTGCTCTTCTGATATACCTTGAGTTTTAAGGTAACATGGTCCAAGTCCCTGCATATTCTCCATTAAGGTCGAATGAAGTCTATTTATAGTAGTAGGATCTCCATACTTTCTAACATAGGTTTCTCCACTGCCATTTATTTGTGGAGTTCTTATACCTTGAGCGATAGTTCCTGTAGGAGCTATAGTATCCTTACATCTTAAAGCTATAAACCTCATCTCAAAGGTAGTCATTTCAGCTCCAGCTCTTATTCCCATAGCATATCCCGCCCCAGTATTAAAAGGGCTGTACCACATTTTGTGTCTTGAAAAGCCTGCATTATTAGGTTTATATATCCCAGCAGCTCCGCCTGTTGCACAAATAGTTGCTTTGCTATATATCACATAGAAAATATTTTCTTTTATAGAGAATCCGTAAGCACCTATAACCTTATTATCCTTCACTATATAATCAGTTATATTAACTCCATTTAGAACTTCTATATTTTCTCTCTTAGCTAGTTGTTGTGCTAAAAGTGGTTTTATATTTTCACCGTTTATTTTTATACTTCTCTTACCTCTTGATTGATAATTGCCCTTATCATCTTTTAATATAGGAAGTCCATATTCTTCTACTTTTTTAGTTACACTATTTAGTCTCTCTGCAATTGTGTAAACTAAATCCTCTCTAATAACACCGTAAAACTCCTCTTTTACGTAGTCTAAAAATGATTGTGGCGTTTCTCCATCAACTATATAAGCATTTAATGCATTAACTCCAGCCGCTAGACAACCACTTCTTTTTATATTTGCTTTTTCAGTTACTAAAACCTTTATTGATTCATTTTCACTAGCCTTTAAAGCAGAGAAGCAGCCCGCTGCTCCTCCCCCTATTATTAAAATATCCGTAGTTAAAACCTTAGTTTTTAGTTCCATAAACCCTCCTCTAGATAAGCTACTAACTTATCTACACATTCGTCTAAAGTATTTAAATGGGTTGATACCACTATTTCTGGGTTTATAGGACTTTCATAAGGTGAATCAATTCCAGTGAAATGTTTTATCTCTCCTGCTCTAGCCTTTTTATAAATTCCTTTAGGATCTCGTTTCTCGCATACTTCTATTGGGCAGTCAATGTATATCTCAACAAAATCTTTTCCAAGTAGCTCTCTTACCTTTTGTCTATCTTCTCTAAATGGAGAAACAAAAGTAGCTATAGTTATCACTCCAGCATCCACAAAAAGCTTAGATATTTCTCCTATTCTTCTTATATTCTCTACCCTATCTTCATCTGAAAAACCTAAATCCGAATTTAATCCATGCCTTACATTATCTCCATCTAGGGTGTAAGTCAGTTTTCCCATATCATGAAGCCTCTTCTCTAGGCTTGATGCTACAGTAGACTTTCCTGACCCAGATAGACCAGTAAACCATAAAACAACTCCTTTTTGTTTTAATAGCTCTTCTCTATCTTCTCTAGAGACATTCATTTTGTGCCATACTACATTAGTTGATTTTTTCTCCATCCTATCACCTTGTATAATGAACA
>NZ_DCLI01000098.1:0-3742 GCF_002320975.1 Clostridium sp. UBA1652 | reverse complement strand
TCGACTTTGTCGACACTCTGATTAAAATTAAAAATCTTTTTTTATTTTTAAATCTCATTCAATCACCTGTTTTCTAAAAACTATAATATCTATTTATTTTTTAGTACCGCAGCTATAATTATAACTATTACACATAATATCATAAATGATATAATTGCTATCATTAAAGCACGCTTTCTTCTATTAGATGCTTTAATATAATAAATTGCACTAACAATTAGCATAACACTAATTATGACAATAGTTAAAGAAATGATATATCCTTGTAAATATAAGAATTCAGGATACTTATACGTAATAAGTTCATTCACAAAAAGAGTTACAGATAACATTAACGCTAGTATACTTATTTTTAATGAAACCTTATTATAATTATTTTTTTGCCTTCCATAATATACGCCATTACTAATATGAATACTGCAACTAAAAATAAAATTCTAAATTCACTTCGAACATTATTCCAACAAAAATACCCAAAAAGTCCACAAGCAATGGATAATATAGACATAAGCGCTCTTTTATCTTTCAATTTATAGACCTACTTTCATAATATTAAGAAACATTAAATATTTTTGGAGTTGGTATCTAATTATAAAACAATAAACTATCCAAGTATATTGAATACTTTTATGTTTAACTATTAGCTGTGGTTAAATTTTATGCTTATTAATTTTTAAATATATTAAATTTAATTAATAGAATATATTTATCATATCAATTTCATCAATAATGTATTTACATCCATCTACATTTCTAGATGCTAATGCTTCATCTACAGGAATACCAAAGAACTCCCACTTATCTGATATTTTATATAAAAATTCTTTAAATTGAATACTATCTAAGTGGCAATTTAATAATATATTCGCTTCTATAACATGTGTATCATCATATTTCCAATAAGGTTCTATTTTCTCTATTTTTTCAGATTTAATAAATTGTTTTGTTTCATTAATTAAGTTTTGATACACTTCCTTAGCTTCATCTACTGTATTAGAACGAATAAAAATTCTTATAAACACATCTTAGTCTCCTTTACTATAAATAACTCCTGCACGTATTTATACATTCTCATTACATATACTTTAGCTATTTTTTATAAATCTAGGTAAAACTAAAGCTAAACTTCCAGTTGTAGTAAAAATAATACTAGTCCTAATTCTAATAATTCCATATTTCCTAGATACATTCCAACAGCAACTACGCTAAGTGGTATAGAAATCACTAGAAATATAATTGCCCCTACGTATTGTTTTTTAATAAATAAATATATTATAGAACAAAAAACTACGACTAATGTTTAGGTCATCTTTTTATATTATTTATGTGTCATATGTTTTTAGGAGGTAAAAAAACTATTGCTAGTATAGCTATCATACTAAAATATATCATTATGATAATTAATGTAAGCTTTTTTCCTTTGCTATTAATCTTATTTTTGATTTGGAATATTCCAATTATATCCGCAACTATAGCCAATCCACTTAAGAATATCTTTATAATATTAGCAAACATTATTGAATCACCTATTCTTAAATAATATTCTAATCTCTCAGCTGTTATAGTCATAATTATGCATGCTAATGTCGCTCCAAAATAAATTAAAATATTTCTTTTATTTCTATCATGTCTCATGATCTGTGTAATAGTTGCTAATAGCATTAATACACTTACTGTAACTAATAATATAATAATTGAATTGAAACCCATTCTTTTAGTAGTTATAGAAGTTATAACTACTATTGCTGCAAAAAATCCAAAAGGTAACCTATCACTACTTAAATCTAAAATATTTATGACTTTTTTCTTGATCTTATCTAACATCTTTTACCCCTAACTTAACAATTTACAAACTACTTAATACTAGAATTATTTTTATATCTCTTTAGAAACTTTATCATAAGTGGAATTAATATAAATATTAATCCTATTCCAATAAAATCTACAATTACGTTATCTAAATACACCCCAATTGTTATAAGAACTAAAGGTATTATCATAGACAATGAACATACTGCAATTATATACTCTCTTCTAATTATTAATAATATTTCACATAACATACAAACTGTTAGTATAGTAAATAGTATGATTGGTCTCGCATTAACCCCATACTTAATCACAGTAAATCTTGATATTACTAAGCCCAATAAAACTCCTACAGATCCTAAAGAAGATACTTTTTTCATAATATACTATCCTTTACAAAACTATATTTATAATTTCTCTTTTGAATAACTAACAAATATATCTCTTTCATTTACTTCATCCCAATTACAATAATGCCTTACAACATAAACTAATCCCATTTCTTTTGCTATTAATGAAGAAATAACATTTTCAGTTGGAAAATACCCCCCGAGATCCTTTGGTTGACAAAAGAAATCTAACTTTTTTAATATTTCTACCAATGTATTTTCTTCAAGTTTATCATTTGAAAAAACTAATAAAGTATCGCAATAAGAATCTTTAAACAACTCGATGTCAAAATCTTTTATACTATATATTTTTTTATAATAGAGTTCATCAACTATATTAGATTCAGCAAATTCTTCTTTTATTAGTGCTTTCTTTTTAATATATTTTTGGATCTTTGTCAAAATTTCAGATTTATTTTTAAAATAACAACAAGAATAAATTTGCTTATCCTTCCCTAAATATTCAATGAATTTTTTAAATCCGTTTATTTCTATTATATATTGATTAATTCTATTTATTAAATCTGGAGCCTCCGATAAAAGCTTATATTTATCATCTTTAATACTAATCCATCCGAACACATTCGCTCTACTACTTGCGGGTTCATGCCTTTCAAAAAAATCACTCAAATCATCTCATCTCCCACTACATCATATTGATATAATTTTCTCCCTATGATCCCTTATAGTACTCCTCTTAATTCGTAATACGTTCTAAAAAGTTTCTCTAGTTTAAACCGAACCGCTCTCTAAACTCCATAGTAATTCCCCACAATTCCTCAATGGGAACTCTCTTTCTTGACCGTATTTCTACATCTAAATCTTCCGCCCAAAGATAAGGATACACTGAAATCCCATCATCTCCAGTTATCTTGCCAATCTCATCTTTCCATCCTTGCCATCTAAATGTTTCATAAAATTTGTTTATATCTCCTGTGAAAGTCCAATAAATAAAATCTGCAAATTTTAAATCTAGATCTTCCCACTCTAATGTATCTGGAGCAAGGTAGAACACATTCCCCATCTCCCCGATAAATGCACCTCCATTTATTGCAAAAAATCCCCCTAAAACATCATCTGCAACTAATAAAGCTCCATTTAATTTTTTATTACTATTTAGCCCATTCCATGATGAAACATCTCTATTAATTTTATTACTTCCGCTGCCCAAAATTCTAATCCATCCGTATTCTATAAATATACCACCAGTATTATACGCTATTGCTCCTAATAAAGACTTTGTTGTTACCTGCAAGTTTAGTAACACCTTCTCATTATTCTCTTCGCACGGATGTAGAATTTCTATTTTATTTATTGCTTCATCTTCCCATTTTAATAATATTTTCTTTGCAGATTCATCTTCACTAATCAATTCATGAATCAACTTCATATATTTAATACCCCTTATCGCTTATTGCTTTTACAAATATAAAAACTAATTATTTTGTTATAATCACCATGACATTCGGATTATCTATGAACTTTTAGTTGCTAATATTCATTTTAAAATCTCCTATTTAATCTATGTTAGTGTAAAGTTTTTT
>NZ_DCLI01000088.1:0-7028 GCF_002320975.1 Clostridium sp. UBA1652 | reverse complement strand
TCAATGGGGAATTTTTTTTTACTTTGAAAGGTGGCATTTAGGAAGGGATGAAAAGCACATAGCAGATTAGGGCAATGTGCTTTATGTTTTATATACTGTACGTATTTTCGAATCCTTCAATTATGTCTTTAATGGCAGGATTGAAATTCCCTTTTTATATTTAGCAACCATTTGATCATATTCATATGGCCCCCCCATATGTTTCTTTCTGTGGGAATACTTCAAGGAGAAGGTACGCCTAAACAGACTCTCCCTCTCTGGAAAAATGCTTTA
This sequence comes from Clostridium sp. UBA1652, assembly GCF_002320975.1. Classification (NCBI taxonomy): domain Bacteria; kingdom Bacillati; phylum Bacillota; class Clostridia; order Eubacteriales; family Clostridiaceae; genus Clostridium; species Clostridium sp. UBA1652. Next base: position 6,755 of record NZ_DCLI01000088.1, on the reverse strand, counting down.
TAAACTTAGAAAAGAGAAATTCGAGCGAAGCTTCACAGAATCAAAAGAACTGCATGGACTTCGCTATTGCCGGTTACGAGGCTTGCACAATGCGAGTGAGCAAGTGTTACTCACTGCAGCGTGTCAGAATATGAAAAAGATCGCCACGCACCTAGCCAAGCTAGGGGTAAATGTGACGATCCTTGTTTTTTACATAAAAATGATGGAAGGCAGTGAACAAAATAAATATTAAACCAAATAAAAAAGCTTGTGGAAGAAAATATAGTGCCTTTCTCCACAAGCTGATCATTGTATACAATAAGATACAATGGTTATTTTACTGCGGAACGAAATCATAAACGATTAAAGCTACTGATAAGGCCCCTACCGTTAAGCACACTAATAAGTTCGCAGCAATAGAAACGTATTTCAAGCGACTTTTTTCACCATTAAATCCAAATATTACCCCGACTAATGGTATGATAAATATACTTGCTAGAAATACATAACCAAGCCAACCGCTTCCTATCCCTAGGGTAAATCCTGTTTCATAATATATTTTTCCCATAATGTTACCTAAAATAAAAACTACAATAGAAGCTAAGAAGCAATAAAAAGATATGCTAGTGTTCTTACTTTTCATACACCTAATCTCTCCTTTGAGTTTTGAGATAATGGAATACATTATACATAATACTCAAATATTGGAAATAAACAATGGCATTTTGTACTGTTTTTCAGAAAAAATTGCAATATTAAGTTTTTTGTTGCTCCATAATAAAAGTACCGCTTTGATACTGAAATAGATTAAAACAAAAAAGTCCCTCCGTGATATAGAGAGACTTTTTCGCGAGAGATTGGTGTAGTGATGTAAGAACAAGAACCATTGTTCTCAAGGGACGCTTTGGAATCGAACCAAAGACTCTAGTTTGTGCTCAACACTGCCTTTCCTTTTGGCTACATCCCTAGTTATATAAGTGAAGGATGAACTAAAATAATAAACAACTTTAAAAATATTTTTTCCTGTTTATTTTTCGCATAGCTTTTTCACTTTATATAATATAAAGAACACAGCGGTATAGCCAAGTGGTAAGGCAAAGGTCTGCAAAACCTTTATCATCGGTTCAAATCCGATTGCCGCCTTTTTGAGGTGATAGTGGATGCTAGAAGAAGATATTAAGAAATTCAATAAGGTAAAACTAGATTTGTTACGAATGTCCAATTGTATAGAAACGTCTAAAACAAATAAAGAAAAAGATTCGTATCAGAATATCTGTATTGAATATTCGAAACAGCTGCAGGCATTAGAAGAATCGATTGAAGAAACATATGGTATTCATTTTTGTTGTTGTCCAACATCAAAAAAATAGTCACAAAAATAATTCTTCATTAAATTTTTTTAGAATATACAAAATCAGGAAGTGTCAAAATCCACCTCAGATAATGGTGTTTTATCCGATATTTTTTGTTCCTTTTTGGTCGAAATTTTCCTTTTTTACGCCTGTTTAACGTGTGAAAGCATACATAACATCATGCAAAATGCTTGTCCAATTCCTCTTTGCGTTTTCTGTATAAAATCATGTTGTTATATGATAATCGATAGTGCATTCCATATCATATGACGGCAATTCAGTGTAAATATTATTATCTTTTAATCGGGCGTATAAAAAAACGGCAGTCAAAATACCATAACTCGTCCACCCCATAAGTCCAACTGGTGCGTGTAATAGAATAAATATAATGCTAGATATGATAAAGCTAAGATAGCTTGGACCAGTAGCATAGGGTAATAATTCGCAGAACACTATTTCTTCTGTAATCGGTGATACGATAATTATGGTGAAAATTATAACTACTGAGAATTGGATAATAGCGTATCTAATCTAATGACATCTGATTCAGTTGTATAGGCATGGTGATGCCAATTTTATTGAAAATAAAGGCCACGATAAAATTGGCAATCAACATAACAGTAACAATCATAAGCATTCGTGATAGGCGAAATCTCCTTCTTGTCGGGTCAAGTCTTTGTCTCTTATTTATCGTTGTTATAGAGAATGTAATGGTGATTAATCCCATTAATAAGGCTATAAGATTTAACGCTCCGGCATATTTGGGGTGAGTGATACTTGCCGAATAGTTACAATGACAAGGTGCACGCTAAAAAGAATACGATTGCTTTGTATAAATCTGGGGTTCTAAAAAAATCCTTTATTAAGATAAGTCGTGTTATTGGATAGTTGTTAGGTAATTCTAACCGGTCTCTTTTTCTGTACTCATCTGTGGCATCCCCCATTTAGTTTTACTTGTTTTATTGTTCATTTTCCGCTTGTTCATGTCCCAATTTTTATTATTTTTAATAATTAGTGATGTTTTTTTAATAAAAATAAAGGGTGAATTTTGATTTTACAGATTTTTATTTCGTTTGATCTGAACAAAACTCTCTCTTGTAATATTTGGTGTATGTTCTACTAATGGATCTTTTTTCTGTTTATGTCTTGGGCGTTTAAAGATTACACCAACTTTTACTTGCTGGACCTCTTTTACTCCTTGGACAATCAACTGCATGGCAAATATAGTAATAATAATTGGCACGAGTATATATAAGAACCAGTATCTCCCTGCCCCGATTGCTTCTCTGCCGATCTGCCCTATTAACCCCGACCATTCATAGGTAGTTGATTTGGGGTTATTTCCAAACATCATATCCAATGGTAATTTCGTACCACCAAAGAAATAATCAAACATCCCTAAGTGCATAAAGATTAACATTACTTGGATGAATTGCTGTCCGAATAGAATCGTAAGCCTTGGGCCAATATGGGGGAGAATATGGCGAATAAATATTTTAAATTTGTCACCTCCCAATACCCTTGCACTTTCAATAAACTCATACTCTAATACTCGATTGATTTCTTTCCCGAGTAAGATAGTCGTTAATGGAATAACTAACAGCGTTAAAATGATTGTTTCTAAAATAACTCTTTCCGTAAAGGATTTTGTAAATGTACCGTCAACTCCAGGTAATAAAATTGGCGTCAATAAAATAAAGGCGATTATACTCAATGGCATAAAGTGAATGGAATCTACCATTTTGGCTAGAAATTGCTGAAAGGAATGTTTTAAATAAAAAGAGTAAACCACACCAAGCAATAATCCACCTATCACACGTAAAAAGGCAATAAGTAAGCCAAAGATTAATGTATACTTAGCCCCAACCACTATTTGATCAAAGATGCTCTCTCCACCTTTATCGGATCCAAAGAAATAGGGCTCTGTTGGAGCAAATGGTGGTGCTGCTAGCAATGTGGATCCATCTTCGGCATAAAGTAAGTTCTGTTGCTCTACATAATCATTAGTGATTACAGAATAAATAAGACTATACCCTATTGTAAGAACAAAAAATAAGCTACCTAATGCAAATTTCCAATTTTTCATATGTAATCCGATACTTTGTGCTAACCATTTTATTGGTGGAATGATGGAAAACTTTCCCCAATTAAACTGCTGCAAACTCTCTTTTAGATCCACCCATCTTATTTTTAGCGATAATCGTAAATTAGGTATGTTCCATTTCTGTTTCCATGATTCTCTCTTCACTTCTCGTGCCTTTTCTTCTTCCTTTATTACAAACATGTCTACTATTTGAAAAATAATAAAAAAAGGTGTGAAGATTAATAACAAAGACACAGTGACAGTAATTGGCGTAAAGTTTGCTCTTAGAAAATAAGTAAGTCCATGAACATTAAACAATTGCTCGATAACAAATTGACTAGACAATAACCCCCAAATAATAATCTTCATGTGATGAAAGGAGACGGGAATAATATTACGAATAATATGATTGCATAGGATTGGTAAATCATGCACCCCTTTGCTTCGTGCAAACGTAACATACATTTTTGAATGTTCTTCTTCCATCATGAGAAGAAGAATTTTAAATAGAGATACAGCCGGTACAATAGATAGGGTAAGAATGGGGCCTAAATAAGCTTTTTCTGAATATGTAGCTATTTGGAAAATTTCTACTCCTGTTTTTTTAAAGATGAAGAGAACAAATGCCTGAAGTAGTGTAGCAACAATGATATCTGGAACGGACTCGACGAAATCTAGGATTCTTTTCATCGGCTGTAGAAGAAAGTTTGGTAGAAAAAAAGCAAAAAGAGCTAAAATGCAAGCAATACCAAACCCTAACAAAATCGCTCCACATAGAATCTCCATTGAATAGATGAATGCTGGCAATAGAACATCAAAAATTGGCGTTTCCGCTCCTCTTAAAGAGTATACCCATTTATCCATTTGGAAAAATTCGTCAGTTAAAAAAGATACAAATATAGAAAGATAACTTTCCCCTTCTGAAAACATTTTCATTTGAAAATATTGGGGTAAAACGCTTAATGCTATTATAGCGGTCACACCAAGTAAATAATAGATAACTAATCTTGCAATTTTTTTCATCGATCCTTTCATCCTCCCCCTTATTACTGAATTGAATATTTTCACTATTCTCAAATTATATGGATATATCGTTTGTTTATCAACTATATTTTTTCCAATTGATACCAAATGAGGATAAATAGATCTAATAAGTTTTCTTCTTTTTCTATTAAATTAACTTTAACTAGGATAGATTCCTATTGTGAAAGAGAAAAAATTTTAATGACCAAATAAAGATTCTATATCTAGAGCCTATAATATATTCATAAAAACGCTTTCGATTAATTGCATTTTTATTGTAGCATTCTCTTTTAACGTTGTAATTTCTTTTTGCTGTTCTTTTACTGTTTCGTACAGGTAATCCACAAGCTCTTTTGTTAGTGGCATACCCATCATTCGCATATGGCCAATCATTGCCATTTTATTTTCATTCATATCTAATTCTCCTCCTTGTAAAATAATCATCTAAACAGATTTCGGTCTATGTTTTAGATCTATCTTCCGCTACCTCTTCCTTTTTCCTTGTCTCTTTTCACTCTTCTGATCATGTAGATGATATAAGGAAAAACCATTGTCCATAAGGGAATAAACCATGGAGCATGAAGTATAACTGGCTCTATGCCGATAAGAAAAATGATGCATATTATTCCTAACACAAGATAAATACTAAGTCTCAATAACCATAATGGCATTTTGATATCACCTCGTTTTAGTTATTTCATCTATAGCCGTTTTTGTTAGTTTTGATATTTTGATTATTTAACGATTCTTCCATCAAGGTATTTAAATTAATTTCTTTTATTTTTTCGTGATTGCTTTGATAAGTCCTGTTACATCTTGTACAGCGAAATCGTTTTTTTCTCTAAAGCTTCGTATCTGAAAAACGTATGAAAATCACTAGAACTGCATTCACATTTAAAGTTCATCTGATCACTCCTTATTGGTAGCACAAACTATGCTTTACTTTTTTCGTTCTCTATTGCACTTTTGTTTCGAACTGTTAATTATATTTAGCTGTATTTTTCGTTATTCATATGTAAAATTAAAGGCTGTCGAGACTTTTTCGACAGCCTGAGAACCATTAATAGCTCTCTTTCTTGTTTCACAAAGGAGTGTTTTAGCCCATTCACAACCTTCATTTACAATAACTGTGCACAATTCCGCACATATAGAAGAAGGCAAAGTTACACCAGCTATGGATATTTTATGAAGCGCTAAGCAAACTGCTTGGCATGCAATAGATACACTTGTCTTACATAAAATGTCCATACTCTGTTCACAAAACGAAGACTGGATCTTATAATCTCCTTCTCTTTTAAATAAAGAGGTTTTAATTGTCTGTCTGGGTTATCCCATATTCTCTAATCTCTATCAGTATTTGTTGTTTGTCATCCCAATACACCCTAACTTCATCGATACCCTTTTCCATTATTCCAGTATGTATTTTAACCGTAATAATTTGGGTTTCGTTTATTTTCCTTTCCGAGATAGAGTAATTGATCATGTCTTCCATTAGATCACCTCCTTATCTATACAAGTGTAAAAATAATGTGGAAAGATGTTTTTCTCAAAGTGGTTTATTTTTTCTTTCATTTCTTCAATTTCATAAGTGTAAGAGGAAATGAATTAATTTTTTCCTTTTGTATAAAGAAAGGAGGTAGACATTTATGGGCGAGCCAGCAAATAAAACCTACCGCTGATATGGGTTGCGGTAAACCAATTCCTCGTTGTTGTTCCGCTAAAAACACGACATGCAGTCAATTATTAACAAAGGTTGGAAACTAAATTCTTCCAACTGGTCAATGCTGTTAAATTAAAGTCTTTTCCTCTCACCTTGCTTAACTGGTTTTGAGTAAATACCATTGTGTTTGGGAGGGTAAAGCACAATTCGAAAAGGGGTTGAATTATTTGATTTATACTACTAAAGAAAATACGTTTACCATTTCTGACGTGAATCCATTAGACGTTCTTTTGCAGCAAGATTATGTAAGAAAAGTGTTGGACTTTTTGGGGGATAAAGTAACGATTAAAGACCATTTAAAATCACGCACTAGAAGTTATACTAGACATTATTATGAAAAAGATGCACCTGATGAATCTTTCACATTTACCGATGAATTAGAATTACCGGAAATGTCTACAGAAGGGGATTTCCAAGCAAAAGTGATTTCTTGTTTCGATGGTGGTTGTAAATTAGACGGTAAGCAATATAAGTGGTGCGGTTTAGGTTGTGGTGGTGGTGATCCGATTAATAAATTAGATTCTTGCTGCCGAACTCATGATATTTGCTATGGCAATTTTGATACGATTAAAGATATGATATGAAGTTTAATATTATA
>NZ_DCLI01000030.1:0-15174 GCF_002320975.1 Clostridium sp. UBA1652 | reverse complement strand
CTTTATTAAAACATATATATTTAGAATTTCTTTAGAAGAATAGTTTAACTCATCGTAATTAGCTGTAGTAACTATATACCAATCCCATGGCTCAAAATATGTATAATAGGCTACTTTCCTAATATCATTGTATGTATACTCTATTGTTCCTTCTTTAGAGGAATAAATCTTTTGAAAAAAATCATAATTACTAACATTTTTTCCTTTATCAGATGGATGAATTATTACATTACCATTTGAATCTAATATGTAAGCATATCCTGTTTCTCCTATCTTAATGTTACTTAATGTTTCACTTAAATAATTATTAATAACCTTATTCCCTATACCGATTGCTCCTATAATATTTTTATGACTGTCAAGTAAAGGCTTCATTCTAGTAACATATCCAGAGCCTTGGATTAAAATACTTCCTATGAATTCTTCATTGTTAAGTATTTTTTTATAAGCATCTGTATCACTTGAAATATATGTACCTAAAACGCTCCTATCATCAGCTGCTATAGTACTAGATACTCTTATTAGTTTGTCATTATTTAATAAAAATATTGTTGCAACAGCTCCAGTAGACTGCTTCAACTTATTGACTAGTGTATTATCTAATGTTAGGTTCTGATTACCAGCATATAAAATTGGAAGGGTAAATTCACCAACTTTTACGTAGTTATTATAATCTACATTGAAGTTGTTAAAGTTATTTAATATTGAACTTGCGAAGTTCAAATCTCCATAAGATTTTTCGATAAGTAAGTCATTTCTGACACTAAGAGTAGTATCAATAGATTGTGTTAATCGTTTACTTTTCTCATTAATCTCTTTTAAAACTGCTGATTTAGATTTTTGAACTGTAAAAAAACCTAATATACTTACTACAAAAATAATTAATCCCAAATAACTAATTATAAGTTTATACATAATTTTCATATAAAACCCTTCCCCTACCATCATTATATAAATAGGCTACTTTATTTAATTCTATAAATTAGGATATTTTGTTAATTATACCATGAAAATGGCACGAAATCATTGTCTTTTTTTTAACAATTAGTAAATATTATAAAATTTAATCGAAAAGTGTCTCATTATTAATAGATTTGTCATATATTATATTAGACCATTATAAGTTAGCTTTGATAATTTTAATGATTCTCTTGCCCGTCAACATCCTATCTATTGTGCTAGTTAATGGATAGGATGTTTTTAATTTAAAAATAATATCGAAACTTGTAACAAGTAATTTTAATTAAGCATAGGATATATTAATTGAGGATTAGATTATTTTCCAAAGTTTTCACCTCCTTGAAGGCTTTTGTTAAATCTAAAAAAATATTGCTCCTTCATCACTTAAGATGTAGGAGCTTTTTTATTTTTTAGGAAATTATACTGCTCATAATCGCCTTGGCGACTTTTTTAGAGTCCTAAAAGTTTTCTCCAAGTATTCTGCCCAACTATTCCATCAGCTGATAATCCTTGTGCTTTCTGAAAATTTATAACTGCTTGTTTAGTATTTACCCCAAAGATACCATCAGGAATTGTACCAACTTTTTCTTGAATCCACTTAGTTATATTACCTTGAGCTCCTTGTTTGATTAGTGGAGCGGCAGCTAAAGTCTTAGGGCCAGCTATTCCATCTACTACTAATCCAGAATTAAACTGTATATTAAATTTTTTTTGTAGTTCTCGAATAATATTATTCCCACTATTTGATTCTTGCCTTGGTGGTTCTACTGGAGTTTGCTGATTGTTTATAAATATTCCTTCTGTAAAATTGTTTAAATCAACATTACCATTGATACCTGATACTCTTCCGTTTGAGGTATATTGATGACCTACTACATTATAGAATCCAGTTGCCATTGGAGCACTAACTCCATAATGAGCTATCCATGCTTTATATCTTTTGATTCTGCTATCTAAATTATCTCGTCCAAAATACCCACCAGTATATATTATACAATCCAAACCTGACAACTCTTTGAACTTAGCTAAAAATTCTAAACACCTATCAGTTATTTGTGATGCATTTCTATTCTGAGAATTATTTTCTATATCCAAAACTGGAATTATTTCATAACTTTTATTTTTTATAGCATTATAAAATTCTACAGCTTGTTCAGAAGGTGAGGTTTTTTCACTCATAAAGTGATAAAATCCTACTGGGAAACCAGCATTTTTTGCTCCTTGATAATGTGATTCTAGCTTGGGATCTATAAATGAAACTCCTTCTGTTGCTTTTATTATTACAACTTGTACTGCGTTTTTTAGTGCATTAAAATCTACATTCACTTGGTAGTTTGATATATCTATTCCTTTTAACATTATACACTCCTCCTTTTATCATTTTTTATTATTCAACATTAAACTATATGTTTTAAGTTTTAAATTGTTCCATAATGATAGTAATTAAAAACACTAATTTCCTTGGAAATATTTAACATATAAAATTCTATAAAAACTTTGTAATTGATAAAATGACTTTAGTCTATTCTGCTGAAAAGGCTAAAAAAAAGGCAGAAGATATATCTTCTGCCTTCAAGAAGGAATTTTGGTGTTTGTAATGAGAAATTTCAATTTAAATATATATGATATACATAATCTAATCAATAATTAGCTCACTAAAGTAATTATTACGTGCATCGAAACTAAATAACGATTTAAAATATATATACTGTAATTAAATATAGAAAGCTGGACAATCGTCCAGCTTTCTATATTTTTAGATTGTTTTATTACTATGATTCCATGAACATTTTCATGTCATCTTCAACATTAGTTATTCCACCGATACCAAAGTTTTCTACTAAGACTTTTGCAACATTTGGTGAAAGGAATGCAGGAAGTGTTGGTCCTAAATGAATATTTTTAACACCTAAGTGTAGTAATGATAATAATACTATTACAGCTTTTTGTTCATACCAAGCTATGTTATAAGATATAGGTAATTCATTTACACTCTTCAATCCAAAAACTTCTTGAAGTTTTAGAGCAATTACAACTAATGAATATGAATCATTACATTGTCCGGCGTCTAACACTCTTGGAATTCCTCCAATATCACCTAGGTTTAATTTGTTGTACTTATATTTTGCACAACCAGCAGTTAATATAACTGTATCTTTAGGTAATTTTTCAGCAAATTCTGTATAGTAGTTTCTAGATTTAGCTCTTCCATCACAACCGGCCATAACAAAGAATCTTTTTATTGCACCAGTTTTAACAGCATCTACAACTTTATCAGCAAGTGCTAAAACTTGGTTGTGAGCAAATCCGCCAACTATTTGTCCCTTTTCTATTTCTGTTGGTGCTTTACATTTTTTAGCCATTTCAATAACTTTAGAAAAATCTTTGGTTCCATCAGATTTAGCTTCTATATGTGCACATCCTGGCATTCCAGTAGCACCAGTTGTAAATAATCTATCTTTATAAGAGGCTTTAGGTATAACTATACAGTTAGTTGTCATTAGAATTGCTCCATTAAACTTCTCAAACTCTTCTTTTTGTTTCCACCATGCATTACCATAATTGCCTGCGAAGTGACTATATTTTTTGAATTTTGGATAGTATTGTCCAGCAAGCATTTCACCATGAGTATATACATCTACTCCTGTTCCTTCTGTTTGCTCAAGTAGCATTTCTAAATCTCTTAAATCATGTCCAGATATTAATATTCCAGGATTTTTTCTAACACCTATATCAACAGTTGTTATTTCAGGGTGTCCATAAGTTTCAGTATTAGCTTGATCAAGTAGTGCCATACCATCTACTCCGAATTTACCTGCTTCTAATGCAAGTCCAACTAAATCATCTACTGTTAAATTATCGTCTATTGTAGAAGCTAGTGCTTTAGCCATAAATGCATGAACTTCATCGTTATTATATTTTAAGTTCATAGCATGCTTCATGTAAGCCGATAATCCTTTTAATCCATAAGTTATAAGTTCTCTTAGACTTCTTATATCCTCATTTTCAGTTGCAAGTACTCCAACTGTTTCAGCCTTTGCATCAAATGCTATTGTATTATCTGCAGTCCATGATGCAGCATCTGGCATTATAACTTCAGTAGTTTGCATTCCAAATATTTTCTTGAAGAATCCACCAGTTACTCTTACCTCTCCAACTTGTCCGCCTGAGTTTACAACTTTAAGTTTTAAAATTTCTCTTAATCTTAGCGTTTCTTTTACTCTATCTAATATAGAATCTCTATCAAAATTAGCATTTGTAATTGTTGTAAATAAGTTTTCAGTAATATATTTATCAACAACGCTATCTATAACTCCAACTTTTCTTCCTTCATTGCTTACTATAGCTAGCCCTTTAGTTACATATATTAACAAATCTTGAGCCTTTGCTACGTGTTCGTCTTTACCACAAACCCCTACCTTAGTACAGCCAGTACATCCTGCTGTTTCTTGACATTGATAACAAAACATTGACATATTATGTCCTCCTATTGGTCTATTTAATATTTATTATTTTTATTTATGATTCCTTGACTTCAACGAATTAAAGTTTACTATATTACTCATATTTAATGCTGTAACATAAGTTACAATCAAATTTTTTTTATAAATAAGTTTATCAATATCAATTTAGATAAAATAAGAGTTAGGAAAATTTACATTCCTAACTCTTATTTTTTATCTATATTTTTTTAACAAATTCAGATTTTAATTTCATAGCTCCAAAGCCATTAATTTTACAATCTATGTTATGGTCGCCTTCAACCAAACGTATTCCTTTAACTTTTGTTCCTTGCTTTAATGGCGTTGAACTTCCTTTTACTTTAAGATCCTTAATTATAGTAACAGAATCACCATCATTTAGAATATTTCCATTTGAATCTTTTACAATTATAACATCTGCATTCTCATTACTTCTGGAATCTAAAGTCCATTCATTTGCACATTCTGGACAAATAAAAACATCTCCATCCTCGTAAGTATATTCTGAATTACACTTTGGACAATTTGGTAAACTTGTCATAAATATATTTCCTCCATTAGTAAAGTTTATTTTTCAATAAGTTATAGTATCATAATTGTTGTACTTTTACAAATTTAATCAAAGATAAGAAGTGAGCATATTGTTTATTTTTACATATTACTTGATATAATTAAAGTATAAATCTAATAAAACATGAGGAGATATAAAAATGAAACTTAGTGCATTTAACTATGGAGCTAATGCCGTTTGCTTCATAAAAAATGAAAAGAAATACGGTATGATATGTGCTTGGGCAATGCAAGCTGATTATGATAAAATTCTATTGATGCTTGGCGCTCAAAGTATAACAGGTAAAAATATTGCAAAAGGTGACATTATAGGTGTCAGTTCATTAAATGAACATCAACAAAATATAGTTGATGCATTAGGATTTAGTCATTCTGATAATAATGATAAGTTTACTAATATACAATATACTATTAAGGATTCTGCTATTTTAATAGATGGGGCTAGTAATGAGATGATTATAGAAGTAACGGATGTATTACATCTAGAAGGTATTGAGGAAGATTATTTAGTTTATGGAGTTGTAAAATTAGCTAAAAGTAATGAAACTAAAAAATACACATTATAAGTTTGAAGTATATGAAAAAACTCAATAAATAAATTTATTAAGAAAGAAAAGGAAAACCCGATTAAATGAGTTTGAAACCTACATTTTATTGGGTTTTAATAGCATTAATTAATAATTATACTTTAATATTTTTATACCAGTTATATGATTTTTGGATTTCATCTTCATCTTTATAAATATTCATAATATCAGCTAGTTTAAAAGCAAATTCTATAAATGCCTGTCCTGTTGAAGTGATTATGTTCCCATCTACAACGATATCTTCATTAAGTATTGTTGTGTTTTAAAAAAACTGTATATAGTCAGCATCAATTTTTAATCCATCACTATCTCCAGTACATTTTTTATAGTCTAATAAACCATAGGCTGCCATTAATTCCGTTCCACCACAAATACCTGCAATAATCTTATTGTTTTCATCTATAGATTTAATAAAATCCTTAAGCTGCGAATTATCATAAAGATATGAGGGATTACCTCCAGGTATTATAAATAAGTCTATATCATTAGGATTAAGTTCATTAATCATTTTATCAGGTAGAAATCTTTGTTTTTCTTCACTGACATATACTTTATTCTCCATAGCAACTGTAACTAAGTTTTGAGAGGAAAACTCAGCAGCTACGTGTACAACTTCAAATTCACAAAAACCATCATAATAAAAAATACATACATTCATTTTATAATCTTCACTCCTTTTAATTATAAGTTTTTAGTGTGGCAATTATTTCATTTGCAACAAAATATAAACTTTCTTCTTCAAATATCCAGCACTTATCTGCTATTATAAATAATAATGACTGACACCTGTATGTCAGTCATTATATTTCTTATATATATTTTTTATATATATTTTCATTTCTTCTCTTAATTCTATTGGAGCTATAACTTCACATTTATCTCCAAATCCTAAAATAAACTTTTTTAATCCATCGTCTTTTGGAAATTTATCTTTTACTACATAAAAATTATTTTCTACAACTTCGATTTTGTCTTTTGAAAAGTACTCACCTAATTGCTCTCCAATATCTGATGAAAATTTTAAAGTAACACTAATACTATTTTTTTCATAACCTTCTCTAAGTTTACTTTTAATTTTCTCAATAGATATTAAGTCTTTTACGAAATTTTCACCTAATCTTAAATTACGTATTCTAACAAGCTTAAACTTTCTGTAGTCTTTTCTTATTCTACAGTAGGCAATAATATACCAGTGACCGTCAGAAAACTCTATTTGAAGTGGTTCAACTATTCGTTCTTCGTATTCCATATTCCTATTGATGTACAGAAATTCTAATAGTTTAGAATCTTCAATCCCTTTATTTATCAAAAATAAATATTCTTTCAATTCTTGTTCCATACTAAAATGAGACATATCTATACTAAGTTTGTCATAGCTGTACTCTTGTGAATTTTTTAGGGTTTCAAATTTAAGTGTTATATCATTAAATTCTTTATTATTTCCAAATAGTGTTTTTAAATTATCCATAACTGCAATAAGTGGTTCAATTTCTTTTTTATTAAAGAATAAATCATTTAAATTATAGTTTTTCATAAGATAGTAACCCCCTCCAGTGCCCCCAGTAGATGCTATAGGAACTCCAGCCTCACCTATCTTCTCTAAATCTCTATATATAGTTCTTAAGGAAACTTCAAAATGCTCTGCTAACTGTTTTCCAGTTACTAAGCCTTTTTGAGAAAGTATTATTATAATTGATAACATTCTATCTGATCTCATAATATAAATAAATTAACTCCTATTATATAAATTTACCATTGTTTGAGGAATATATATAGTTATATAGATAGCTATATAACTATATATAGTGTTCATGCGGGGTTGAGGGTTTTTTACGAAAATCAATGCTTTATCTAGAAGCCATGTTTTTCTAACCATGCAGATAATTTTTTTTCACGAGCTGACGCTTCACTATCTTTATATTTAGTAAGCATAAGTTCATCATGAATGTTTCCATCTAGGAGATAAATAACTCTGCTTGCTCTTGAGGCAACTTTAGAATCATGAGTAACTAGGATTACTGTAGTACCTTCTTCATTAACGCTGTTTATTATATTCATTACTTCTTTAGAAGTGCTGCTATTTAAAGCTCCAGTAGGTTCATCTCCAAATAAAATACAAGGATTGTTAATAAGTGCCCTGCATATTGCTGCACGTTGAAGTTGACCTCCAGATACTTTTTTTATATCGTGAGCAGCAATATTTAATATCCCTGTTTTTTTCATTAATAGTTCCCCGTGACTATTGACTTCATCTCTTGATAAAAGTCCGGATTTAAATCCAGGAAGAATTATATTATCCCTAATGGATAGATTTTTTAAAAGATGAGAGTGCTGAAAAATAAATCCCATTTCTTTTAATCTTACTTCACTGATTTTTTCTTCAGGAAGTTCTGAAATATCTCTATCATTAAGAAGTACTTTACCTGATGTTGGACGATCCATACCACTTATATTATAAAGAAGTGTTGATTTCCCAGAGCCTGACTGGCCCATAATTGCTATAAACTCTCCTTCTTCCACTTTAAAACTTATATTATTTAGAATCTGTATATTATCAAAACTTTTACTTAAATTTTTTACATCCAAAATTGTTCTCACCTTATACCTCCAACTACTCTATTCTTTTACTATAGATGTAATTTCGAATTTTTTTCTTTTTCTCATTACTGCTAGTATCACTATGTGTATAAGAACTATTAATACTATAGGAAAAACTATATACTCAATTAAACTATTTGTTATAAGATTAATATTTTTAATTCCTATACCTGATATTGATAAAGCAGCATTTACTAAACTTTCGCCAATTAAATTGGTTAAAAGTATCCCTAATATAATCCCAAGTATAGAAACTCCACTAACTTTAATCATGTATTGCTTTTTTATATCTTTTTCAGAAAATCCAATGGCTTTTAGAATTGATATTTCAGAGAAATCTTTTGCAAGACGGAGTTTTAAAAACAGTATTGTTATAAGCATTACTAAAGAAGTTCCTATAATTATTATAACTATAACAATAGTCTTAAGCTGTTTTGAAACTCCACCAAGGGTTTGATTAATAAATTCTCCCATTGAGTCTACATTTACGCCTTCACCTAGAATTCCCCCCCACTCACTAGATTTATTTTTAACATCAGTTTTACCTTTAAGATTAACTGAAAAGGAGTATTTAGTTGAAGGAAGAGTAGAAAATTTATATTTAGACTTTGATGTATTTCCACCACTTGTAACATCTTGATAAACTCCTGAAATATTGAAAGTGTGCTCTTTTCCATCATATAAAATAGTTATGGTGTCACCAACAACCTTTTTTATTTCATTTGAGTTAATGTAGGAAATAGCGACTTCATTTTCCTCAGAAGGAGCTTTCCCAGTTAGATACTTAAGGCCATTTCCTGCATTGTCACCACTATCTATATCCATGTTTGTATACACATTATCTGCATTTAAAACTTTGACTCTTATGGTTTTATATTCATAGTAATTATTAATAGAAGGATCGTTAGTGAGAATTTTTTTTACATCAGAATACTTTGCTTCAAGTTTATCTCCATTTTCTATTTCAATAAGAATATCTTCTTGTGAACTTCCCATATATGTTATAAACTCTGGCGATTCAAAAGTTTTTAAAAGGTTCACTGGAACCATAATCATGACTATTGATATAGATACAACTGAAAGAACAATTAACCAACTTTTAAAGCCATAAAGAACTTCTCTTATTCCCATTAACCAATTAACAGAAAGTTTTTTTGACTTATATAATCCATCTTTTGTAGATTTTTTCTTTTTATCAAATACATTTCTATTTACAAGTGCATCAATTACAGTTATGTTTTTTATTTTCTTTAAGGTTTTTTTACAATAGTGATTAATCAGAATGAAAACTATAAAGTTAGCAACAAGTCCTAAAATAATTGATAAAGGGTGAAGTTTCATATTTCCAAAGGTTGAACTAATATGTCCTGTAAATAAGCTACTACTTATTAAAGCAATGACATATCCTAAAACTACACCTGAGAGAGAAAGAACTTTATATTTATTGAAATAAATTCCTCTTATATCTCTAAAATTTAGCCCTATAGCTTTCATAGTTCCTATTTCATTTATTTCTTCCTCTAGCGCTGTCATGATAGTAAATCTTATGCAGATAAAAGCAACTAAAATTAAAAGAATACTTACAACAAAAAGTATAAACACTGTGACTATATCAGTTAAGGCACTCATAAGAAATATTATTGAATAAGTTACTAATTGGCCATTTTGTGGAAGTTCTGCATCTTGATAAAGTGTTTTGAAGCTTTCTCCATCATTTGAGTTATCAAAATAAGCCTCAATAAGATATTCATTCTTTAAAGATCCATTAGAAAGAGTATCAAAATCTTTATCGCTTATTAGTATTCTAGTAGAAGAAGCCATAGATGAGTTCATCATAGAATCTAATATAAATTCCTTAATTACGAACTCTTTTTTAGTATTGTTGATATTTAAAATAAGATGATCACCGATTTCCATATGATACTGTTCCTTTAAAAGCATAGGAACTCCTACTTCCCCATCTTTAAGAACTACTTTTTTGTGGTTAGTATCTAGAAGGAGATCTCTATTCCTATTCTGCTTTATAAGACTAATATCAAGTCGACAGTCAGAGAGATTATAGTTATAACTATTTCCTACTATATTAATATTTTCACCATAAACAGTAAGCATATTAACTATTTGACTATAAGTAACTTGTTTATTTTCTGACATAAACTTATTTATTTTTTCTTCATCAATCTCACCCTTATGCATTTGAAGAAAATGGGGAGGGGCGGCAACCTTATATAAGTCAGAAATTGAAGTAAATGTTTGTACTGCCATTAGAACTGAGCTAACTGCAAGCATTGATGAAAATATTATGAAGAAAAGTAATGCCATGTTAATAGCTTTATTTTTTATAAAATCATTTTTTATTATTGACCATCTCATCTAAAAACCCCTTTCTTTAAATAGTTTTATAAACGAATTTTCAGAAACATCAAGCATTTTCTCAAGAACTGAAATTAAAGCTTCCATTATTTTGTTTTGAGATTCTCCGTCAAATTCAAAAATACCTTCATCAGTTAATATAATGGAGGAGGCTAGAAAAATTTGCATATATTCTAAAGGAAATTTACAACGCCAAACTTTTCTATCGACACCTTCTTTAATAATTTTTACTAAGATTGGAGCTACATCTATAACAATTTGATTTAAAATCTTCTGATGTAATAAGGCATTTTCAGTTTTATGCATTTCATTTATCATTCCACTATCTAGCTGATCTATTATTCGCATAGACATAAAAGCTCCCATTAGTTTCTCTTCTAAAGTTATAACATCATTATTAGCTACTTCATTAACTTTAGTTATTACAACATCTTTATATCTAGAAACAATAGCATCAAGAACTTCTTCTTTGGATTTGAAGTAATGATAAAAAGTTCCTTTTGCAATTCCAACCTCTTTTAGAATGTCATTTATGGTACATTTATCATAACCCTTTATGTGAAACAACTTTTCAGCAATATCAAGTATTTCATTTCTTCTTTCATCATGTTCCTTAGTAATTCTCATAAATTTCACCTCATTCTATAACTAGACCGACCGTCAGTCTAGTTATAGAATAGTATATCATTTAGTTACTGTCAATATATTTTATTTATGAATATAAAAATAAAAATGCCGCTACTTTTAATTTAAGTAGCGGCATTTAAAACTTTATTTATTTACTAAACAATAACAACGTCCTTAACTCCATTTTTATGAGCAATTAATTTTAACTGCTCCATAGTATCAAGAGTCGGACTTTTCATATTTTTAATCTCTTCTCTAACCCCAAGTGCTCTAAATATAATAAGTTTGTATCTAATGTTTAAGTTACTTTTGCCTATTATTTTAGATACCATCTCAACAGTTTCTTCATTATTAAAAATATCAGGAACTACTACAGTTCTAACTTCATAAAGTTTATCAATAGAAATTAAATACTCCAAATTGTTTAAAACATTTGTATTATCAAATTGAATATATTTATTATGGGTATCTTTATCCCAAACCTTAACATCTAACATCACTTTATCACATAACTTAGTTAATTCATTCATTTTTCTAAAATCTTTTGAACCATTGCTATCAATGAAGCAAGTCAGATTTTCTTTCTTAGCTCTTTTAAACAAGTCTACTAAAAATTCCTCTTGTAGAGTACATTCCCCGCCAGAAACAGTAATTCCGCTTATGAAGGGTTTATAGTTCATTATCTCCTCCATTACTTCATCTGCTGACATAGACTGTACTTTTGCACTACTACAACTATTACAAGTCTTTATACAACTATCACAATTACAGCAGTTAGCTTTATCCCATAATACTCTTCCATTATCTTTAGTTAATGCTTTTGTAGGGCATGATAACAAACATAACCCACAATTAGAACACAAATTGATGGTTTCAGGATTGTGACAATAAATACAGTTAAAATTACAACCTTGGAGAAATATTGAGGTTCTATTTCCAGGTCCATCAACTGAACTAAATGGAATTATCTTATTTACAATTCCCTTCATTATCTCACCTTTCTATCATAAACTCTTCCATTTCTTACCTGTCCTTGTCCAAGAACAACAGTATCTTGAAGAGTTGCTTCTCCTCTATTTAACTTTTCAATTTCACTCCTCTTAACTAGGTAACCAGTAATTCTTATAACATCAGAATCTGAGGAATAAAGTGAAAAATATCTTACGCCTTCTTTAAATGCACCTTGAATAATATTTAATATAAACTCAGGATTATTTATTGAATTTTTTTCAAACGGAAAAATATCTCCTGTTCCTGATGGAAAATACTTGTGGAATCTAGATATTTGTTTTAAATGCTTCCATAATTCAGGTTCTTCTCCAATTGGAACTCTTGTACCAGGACTCGTATTTATGTCATCTCCAATACCAACTTGAGCGTGAAGAAGTAATCTTTGTCCAGTTACTACACAATGTTCACTTTCATAGTTTTTAATAAATTCGTCCATTGTGTCCATTATTCTTACACCTAAGTCATCAGCAAGCTTTGAATGTCCAAACTTATCTTCAAGCTTTTCAGCTTTTAGTAATATATTTACGCACTCAGCAAGTCCAACTACTCCAAACATTGATGTAAATCTATCTTTACTTATAAAACCTTCTTTAGCTAGGAAATTAGTTTCAAAGAAGGTGCTTTCCTCAACTACATATCTTATTCTTTCATTTATAAAATCTGCCATATGTTTCATAGCATTTGGTAACTTATCATTTATGAAATCTTCGATGTCTGTTGCTGTCTCTGCAAGATTAGATAATCTCATTCTAACTAAAGTATGAGCTCCTCCCCCAATATGCAATCCATTATAGCAACTAGCTATCCCATATTCGCCAAGCTCAGACTTAAACATATCATCGTTTGCAAAACTTGGTTTAGCTGTTAATAAAGCTGTTTTTATAGCATCCATTGCAAACTCATCAGAAGTTTCAGAATTATATTTTAAAGTTAAATTTGGAATTGCATCCTGTAATTCTCTTTCAACTTCAAGAATTAGTTTACCAGCTTTAGTAGCTTTAGGACCTAAGTTTCCATGACAAAATGAATCTGTAATTGTTCTATCTATTTGAGTTAAAAACAATCTAATTGCAAGTTTAGCTTCTTTTTCATCAGTAATAAATGGTTCTAATAGTTGATCTATACTGCCGATATATACTGGCATAGAAGTAATTGATGGTACATGTTTATACATGATTAATAAATTACTTGTAGCTTCCCAAATGTTAGTTGGAGGAGTAAGGTTTAAAAACTTAGAACCTTCTTTCATGAACTTTTCGTAATTAGGAAGTATATATCTTGGTCTATAAGGTACATTACCTTCAAATAAATCGCAAATTATTCCTGCATCTCTAAGTTTTTGAGTTTCTTCAGAAATATTTAAAACATTCACACTGTTTTCAGCATATTTAGCAAGTTCAAGAACTTTTTGCTCATATGTTAAAGTACTATCTTTTACAATTCTTTCGATATCATTCATAATAATCTCCTTTGTACAATAAATAATTAACTTTTGTTAGGTTTTAAATAATATTAAAACCTAACATTACTATTAATATTATAACACATATTTATAATAAAAAGAGTTAATCAAATAATAGTGATATTTAATTATAAATTGGAAATAAGAAACTTAAATTCTAAGTGAACCACGGAATCCTCTTACACCATAATAGGAATCTGCTCCATTGTGGTATACGAAAACATTGTTATATCTAAAATCTCCAAATATAGCACCACCTAGTTTTCTGATTTCAACAGGTGTTTTTAGCCAACTTGAAGTCTTTGTGTCAAATTCTCCAAGTGTTTGAAGGTAACGATATTCTTCTTCTGACAATATTTCTATACCCATATAATTTGCCATCCCAATGGCACTATTTTGTGGTTTATGTTGTTTTCTTGACTCCAAGGCTTCATTATCATAACAAACACTTCTTCTTCCTTTAGGAGTTTCCTTAGAACAGTCATAGAAAACGTATTCGTCAGTAATTTCATCATAGCCAACAACATCCGGTTCTCCATCTGTTAAATCCATTTGATTAAGAGACCAAAGTTTTTTAGGGTTAGAGTCTAGCTTCACTTTTACGTTTTCCCATTCTATACTTTTATGTCTGTGCATATTTTTCTCAAAACGCACCTTCAATGTATGTAATAAACTTTCATGCTCTTCCACTGATAGTTTTCTCATTTCATTTTGCATAACATGACCTCCTAAAATAATATTATTTTGAGTTAAAATCTATTTTGAAAAAGTTACCAAAAGAAGCTGTTTTTAGTAGCTTCTTTTACTTAAGTAGTTATATATATTATATAGTATAACCTGTATTTTTACTAAATTAATTATTAAAGCTAATTCATAGAGATATTTTTTCTATAAAATAGCTTTTCAACTAAGTAGGTAATCACAGTAAATACACCCATGATAGATAAGTATTTTGATAATGTATCTAAGATATTGGAGCTTCCTAGTCCTATTTTATTAGGCATATTCTCATTAGCGGTTCTTTCAGCTTTATTACGATCTTTATTTGAATTATTAAAAGTATCTCCATCACCTTCTCCAACTTGGAAGTGTTCATTTGATTTTATGTTTCTATTTTCTTGCTTATCAACTGAATAATTAATATTAAATATGCGTATTGTTTTTGAAAAATAATTAACTGATGTCATGTTATATAATCCCAAAGCTAGTACTAAAACAGCCATGGCTTTTAATATATAATTAAGTGGTTTAATGGTTTTATTTATGTTAACTAGCTTCTTAAATACATTCATTATCCACTGCCAATGAAGTCCAACATGGATACCTATAAGCGCTAAAGCTATAAATGATGCTGAAGCATGTGTTGACTTATTGAAAAAGCTGTTATGAATATTTAATCCACTAAAGGTAACTTTAGATATAAAAATACCGCTAATAATGATTATAGCCATATCTAATAATAAAAGGAGGTTAATAACATATCCAATGTCATTAAGTTAGGAAT
>NZ_DCLI01000080.1:0-3622 GCF_002320975.1 Clostridium sp. UBA1652 | reverse complement strand
ACTAAATAGAGGAATTAAAACGATAGCTTTTGGTAGATCTATGGAAAAACTTCGTAGCTTAAAAGAAAAATTGAGTAATAGCAATTTATTGACATTGAAAGCAGGAAATGCCTTTGACAATAACAGTATTTATGAGGCTGCTAAAGATGTTGACGTAATTTTTCAATGTGCAGCTGTTCCATATGTGGAAATGCATCATTCTCAAATCCCTTTAGGAAAGGCTGTCATGACTGCTGCGGATAAACGTAGCAAAAAAATCGTATTTATTGATGGAATATATCCCTATGGAAAAGCAAGAACCCCATTAGTCGATGAGGAACATCCAAAAAATCCCCATACTAAGAAGGGAAAAGTTAAACTTGAATTAGAAAAACTAATTTTCAGTAATGATTGGATAAAGGTCGAACCAATGATTATAAGACTTCCAGATTATTATGGCCCTACAGCAAATTTCAACTCCTATTTAGGGATGACGTTGGTAAATATAGCGAAAGGAAAAATATCTTCTTATATTGGTTCTCTTTCTATTCCAAGAGAGTATGTATATCTACCCGATGCGGCAAAAATGATAATAGAACTTGCTATGAATAATGATGCATACGGACAAAACTGGAATATCCCAGGAAACATTATAACCGGCAAGAGACTCATCCAGATAGCCCAATCTACAGCAGGAAAATCTGCTACGGTAATCCCCTTAACAAGATACATGTTAAAGCTGATTGGAATATTCAGCCCTGTTATGAAAGAGATGGTTGAAATGTCTTATTTAACAGAAACTCCTGTTTACTTAGATGGCAGCAAGTATAAAAAGACAATTGGTTCCTTAATCCAAACTTCATTTGAAGTAGGTATAGCCGAAACAATTCGCTCCATTCAAAAAGACACTCAGTCAGCCAAATAATATATTCAGATATTGAGAGAATTTAGGATATAATTATTCTAGCTTCTAAATAAATTCTAATAATTAAACAGAAATACTAAAGAAAGATTCTTATATTCATTCTCATTTTTTAAGGATGCAGTTTCATGAAGGTTTATTTCTAATACCAACAGCGTGAATACACTTATCTTACTACTAAATCAATGCTAAACCCTCGTGTAGTTCACGCAGTAGCCCTGATACCAATAGGAATTATCTTGTCTTCAAGCTGCTTTATTTTTTTTTAACTAATTAATTTTATGAACGATTATTCATCTTTACAATTTGGCTATTTCGTTTTGCAATATAAGCTTCAGCTTCATCATTTATTCCAATAAGCTTTAGCTTCCTCTTCCAGTGCCTTTAATCTTTTGTAGTAATCAGGGAACTCATTAAGATGAGCTAATGCAATCTTTCCAGTAATAATAGGATCATCATCTGTGACATTTGTTTGACTAGATATTTTTCCATGTTCAAGCTCTGTATTTACTCCCACCCAGAACTCATCTAAATCAAACATACTTTTATTGAAATCAATACCTAAAAGTAAAGCAATTGCTGCCGCTTCTTCTCTAGAAAAGGATTTAGCCCGAGCCGCATAACGATTATTTCTATACCCATTTGTACTTGGATAAACGTAGGGCATCACATAATTACCACTGTTAATGAAGTGATTCAAATACAGACCATTATAATTGTACAAAGCACATCTCTCCTAAAAGGTAGTTATCAACAATATACGTTAATTACCTTTTTTTGAGCATGTCTAGTTAGTGCCAGATACGTTTTTTAACAAACTAGAAAATACTATATCTGCATAATATAATTCCAACGATAACTAGCTCTTTTATCATTACTATTCTTTGTCAATAGGCGAATGAATATGATCTGTAAAAGTATCAATATAAATATTCCCATTCGCTGCAAGAACTGCATAAACCACTTCATTTTTCGTTACATTACGTTTTCTTAACTCTGATTGCAGCCAAGAATCGGAAAGATTATTTTGTTCTAAGTTCTCCTTAATTATTTCACCATCCATAATGAGTTCAATTGGCAGCCTATGTTCAGGCAGCACCTGCACCATTAAATCCTGCCTAGTTACGCTCCTATATTGTGGCTTTTTTAATACTGTCATTGACCCATTCGTCTCAATAATGGCAAATAGAACCTCTTCTACATTAAACACATCTTTCTCTCTAAGTTGTTGATTTAAATAATCTATTGTATATCGCATTTTATTCATGTTTTTTTCTAAAACTTTACCATTTTGTATTACAATAGTTGGATCGCCAGCTAGAAATTTTCTTGCTTTCCTGTTTTTCAACGACAATATCGCAATGAGAAAAATAACGATTACATAAATAGAAAATGCAATGATCGTATGATGTACTTTTATAGAAGTATTAAATGCTAAATTCGCTGATATTGCTCCCATCGAAATTGTTGCAACAAAATCAAAGATAGTCATTTGCGATATAGTTTGTTTACCTAATATTCGGGCACCAATCAATAAAAGTCCAAAAGAAGTAATAGATCTTAAAATAACTTCAATATGTTCAGGCAACGTTTCACCTCATTATTTGTTTTTTTGTTATTCTTAGCTTAGGATAAAATTATAATTCGTAATAAGTAATAATTCGATTTTAATCGTATCTTACTTAATTAATCCTCTTTGTTCCTTTAATAAAGTTCAAGTTGGCCGATAATATTAGCAATGAAATTTCTCAGCAGGTTTTACTGATTATTTCCTTTTCATAGAACCCTCCTCTTCAACCACTGCGGGTAATCACTTTTTCGTGTCAGAGCATTCTAGACTAATTAGACAAAGCTCATAGTGTTGTTGTACAAGAAACTGGAATCCTTAATAGTATCATAACAATAAGTTTCAATGAAGTTCTTTGTGCCTACCTGCTTCCTCATGTCTTTTGCTATTTCGTTACGCCATCCAGGAGTATGTATTAACTTCTGTTTCAAATCTACAAATCTAACAAACACTTTTGAAAGAACGGCAGATGTATTTTTATGCTCGACGAACCATTCTTTCAACAAGACTTGAAGTAGAGGCTATTAATCGAAGAAACTTTCTGATTTTTCGTTGCACTGGATCATCCTCTTGCAAAGCAAACTGTTCTGCTGGAATAAGATTTTCACGGATAAATATTAGCTTTAAAGAATATACATAAGATATTAAAGGTACTTGATTCTGTATAAATTATATCTTTCTGCAAAAAAAGGCATCCTGCTTTATTAACTGGATGCCTTAAATTATGCTTCTACATTAGGTATATCCACATAGATTTATAAATCTTCACTTATCTATACTCCTTCACCGTTAACCTAATCTAACGGGTACGAAGTTCTGCGAATAAGCGAGTATTCGAGAAAAAATTGTATTAAACTGAAGGAGTTTAATGTGTTTCTTCATAAATATGACCTTTTACAATTTTTCCATTACAAAAGTACTTATTTTTCTTAGCGCTAGCATAAGAAAATTGCTGCCTTACTATTTAAATTATTACTTCGCAATTTTAAAACATTTCTTCTAATTCTTCAGCCATTTCAAATATCCTTTGATTATGCAGCATGATCGAATATTCTTATTAAGCTTTTTTCTATTAACCTAGCGACGTTTAGAAAGTTGCAGTAAATCAATAACTAATAGAAAAAATCATCAGACTTCATTAAAATCTAAATTAA